>CATPCK010000757.1 GCA_955652655.1 uncultured Ktedonobacteraceae bacterium
ACGAGAAAACACGGTGACGCAGATATGCGGAGCCTGTAGTCGCTGCCGCTCTCTATCGAATGGGACAGGTCCTGGCTTGACCGTCTCGAACCAGTAGCTTCCGTCCTCTTCCGTGCCGGAGCGGCCAAATCCCAGGAAGGAAGGTTCCAGCACTGCTGGTCCCTGATCTGTGGGATGGTTGTAGCGGCCATGCGCATTCGCCTGCCAGATCTCGACCATTGCATCAGGTACTGGTACTCCGTCGCCGTCGAGGACGCGGCCCTCGATGCGAATGCGCTCGCCGGTAGTCTCCGGCCGGGTCAGCACGTTGCGGCGAGCTTCCTCGCGCAAGAGAGCAGGTGAGAAGAACGGACCCACCGTCTGTGAACCGGTCAGGGGAAATGTACTCATGATCTTGCCCCTCCTGACTCAACTGTCTCAGATGACTCGAATGGTGTGGCGTACGGTCCACGCACAACGATGTCCCAGCGATAGCCGAGCGCCCACTCGGGCTCGGTCACGTCATGCGCAAACGCAGCGATCAGACGTACGCGCGCTTGCTCTGTCGGCAATGATTGCATGATGGGATCGAGCTGGTGAAGCGGGTCGTCGGGGAAGTACATCTGCATCACCAGGCGCGACAGCACGGACGGGCCGAACACCGAGAAATGGATGTGGGCCGGACGCCAGGCGTTCGGGTGGTTCTTCCAGGGATACGCGCCCGGGCGAATCGTCAGGAAGCGGTAGACACCGTCTTCATTCGTCAAGCAGCGGCCCATGCCGAGGAAGTTCGGATCGAGCGGACCCGGCCATTGATCCCGTTTGTGGAGGTAGCGGCCAGCGGCATTGGCCTGCCAGATCTCCAGGAGTGTGTTCGGCGCCGGTTTTCCACGGTCGTCAAGCACGCGGCCGGTCACAATGATGCGCTGGCCGATTGCCTCGCCGCCGGTCCCGGCGTTGCGTGTGAGATCGGCGTCTTCCGGTGTGACAGCACTGATGGCCGGCCCTGGCCCTGTCAGCTCCGAGAGGGTAAGTGGCACCTCGATGAGCGGAAGCAGCGGAGCGCGGCGCCGCGTGGATTGATAGGCCTCATACAGGTAGGGTGGAAAGACCTCCCGATCCCCTCGGATGATTTCGCCGATGGTGGTGTTATTCATGCATCCTCCTCCTGACTTGTCGAGGGTGATTTTGCCTCTTCTGAGCCGCCTGCTCGCTGATCGAACTCTTTTTTTGCCATTGAGAACGCGGCATTCGCCGCGGGAACGCCCGCGTACACGGCCACGTGAAGGAGGACCTCCGCGATGTCGTGCGGATCGACGCCGATATTGCGGCTGGCGTGCAGGTGCAGAGCGAGTTCTTCACGACCGAGCGCCGCCAGAATCGCGACCGTGACCAGGCTTCTTGTCCGCCGATCCAGGTCGGGCCGGGCCCAGAGGGAGCCCCAGGCCGTCTCCGTGATGAAGCGTTGAAAGTCGGCATCGAACTCGGTGGTGCGAGCCAGCGCTCGCTCGACGTGCTCGCTTCCGAGCACCTCCTTGCGGACCTTCATTCCAATGTCGAAGCGTGATTCCGTCATGATGTCTCCTCTCACTGGCTTAGCATCTCAATCCATTTGCCATTTCTTAAGTGTATAGTATAGCAGGTTGTGGCACAAAAAATCATGATGGAGCTCTTTCACAGCATTGATCACACTATGAACTCCCTTTTTATGCTACACTTCAGGGTAGAAGTGTCAGCATTTTTTCAATTGAAAAAGTATTATGTAAAGTATGTTACACCAAATGGAACCAAGATTTTGGAGGTTGTATCATGTCCTATCATATTCAGCGGGTTGCCGTGCTGGGGGCCGGAACGATGGGCGCGGCCATTGCCGCCCATGCAGCAAACGCTGGCTTGTCAGTTGACCTTTTGGATATCGTGCCTCCTGGAGCCCAGGGCAAGGAAAGAAATACTATCGTCAAGGCCGGCTTTGAGCGCATGCTGAAAGCCAAACCTCCTGCTCTCATGGAGCAAAGCCTCGCTGAGAACATACGGCTTGGAAACTTAGAGGATGACTTTGAGCGCCTGAAAGAGGCTGACTGGATCCTGGAAGCTATCATCGAAAGACTGGAGCCCAAGCAGGAGTTGATGGCACGTATCGAGCGGGTTGCTAAAGAGAAAGCCATTATCTCCACCAACACCTCAGGGATTCCGATCGCGAAGATCGTCGAAGGACGTTCTGAGGCCTTCAAACGCCGTTTCCTGGGAACCCACTTTTTTAACCCGCCGCGCTATCTCAAGTTCCTTGAGATCATCCCTACCACGGATACCGATCCCGAGGTAGTGGAATACATGCGCACTTTTGGGGAGCGCGTGCTGGGCAAAGGTGTGGTGATTGCGAAAGATACGCCCAATTTCATTGGAAACAGGGTCGGAAGCTACAGCGGCATGCAGGCCATGAATTATGCACTCACTCATGGGTATGGCATCGAGGAGATTGATGCGCTTACTGGACCTTTGATCGGTCGACCCAATACAGCTTCCTTCCGTCTCGCTGACCAGGTTGGCCTGGATATCATGGTTGGGGTCGCGCAGAACCTCTATGAGCTCATCCCAGAAGATCAGTTCCGCGAGGAGCTAGTTCCGCACGAGGTGCTCCTGCGCATGGTGAAAGCCAATCTTCTTGGCAATAAGACTGGAAGTGGGTTCTACAAGCGCACGCAACGTGCTGGCAAAACGGTTTTTGACGTGCTCGATTTGGAAACGTTTGAATACCGGCCCGCGCAAAATCCCAAACTTCCCATTGTCCAAACAGCCCAGAAGCAGGGAGATCTGGGTGCTCGGCTGCGCTTCCTCGTTTCCAAAGCTGACGAAGACCGCGATGCCCGCTACATTCGGGATACACTTTTGCACAGCCTGGCGTACGCTGCCTGGCGTGCTTCTGAAATTGCGCAGTCCCTCCTGGATGTTGACCATGCTATGGAATGGGGGTTTGGACACGAAGTCGGACCTTTCCGCACATGGGACATGTTGGGGGTACCGGAAACGGTCAAACAAATGGAGCGGCTTGGGATGGTTCTGCCGTCCTGGGTACAGGAGATGCTGAGCAAAGGAAACACGTCGTTCTATAAAAAGGAAAACGGCCAGGAGTTAGTCTACAACCCTACTACAGGCTCCTATGAGCCTGTTAGGACCGACCCAGAGCGAATCTCCCTCGCTCTGCTTCGTGAGGCAGGCAAAGAAATCGCTCGCAATGACTCAGCGAGTTTACTGGACCTGGGGGACGGGGTACTCTGCTTTGAGATGCATGCTAAGGCCAATGCCATCAATTCAGGTGTGGTCGAGATGGGCAAACGGGCTCTTAGTGAGTTAGAGGGTGACAGATGGGTCGGCCTGGTGATCGGCAACGAGGCGCGCAACTTCTGCGTTGGTGCGAACCTGGTTGACGCGGCCACTGCCGCCCAACAGGAACAATGGGACCAGCTTCGCCAGGTGGTGCAGGAATTCCAGAACCTCGTCATGGGATTCCGCTTCAGCAACAAACCGGTTGTAACAGCTCCTCACGGACAAACACTTGGCGGCGGAGCAGAAATTGCCTTGCACTCCGACCAGGTCGTTGCCGCTGCGGAAACCTACATGGGACTGGTTGAGACCGGAGTCGGGCTTATTCCAGCCGGAGGTGGAACCAAAGAGATGGCCCGGCGGATCATCTCCAAGCCAATAGCTCTCTCCCCCAATGCACCACCCTTGCCCTTTGCCGAGAAAGCTTTTGAGACGATAGCACAAGCCAAAGTCTCAGGCAGCGCGTTGGAGGCCCGCACACTCGGATTCCTCACTGAAGAGAATATCATCGTGATGAATCCGGACTACCTGCTGGCAGTAGCCAAACGCCAGGTGCTAGACATTGCTGAAAACTACCACCCACCCGAAAGAGGTAAGGATATCTATGCCGGCGGGAAACCACTGTTAGCGGCACTTGAGATCGGCGTGCAGCAATTACAGTGGGCCGGCTATGCGACCGAGTATGATGGAGTTGTTGTCAGGCAGCTTGCCCGTGTGCTCTGTGGGGGAGAACTTTCGGCCCCCCAGTGGGTCAGCGAGGAGTACATGCTCACCCTGGAGCAGGAGACCTTCCTCTCACTCTTGCACAATCAGAAGACTATGGAGAGGATGCAGGCGATGCTCACGACAGGCAAACCGCTCAGAAACTAGAAGGGAAATAGCGATGAAAGAAGCAGTGATCGTCTCCGGTGCCCGGACCGCTGTAGGAAGGGCCCCTCGCGGGACACTCAGGACAACCTATCCTGACGACATGGCCGGAGCAGCCATCAAAGAGGCCTTGCGACGTGCTCCAGGACTGGACCCAACAGAGGTTGAGGACGTTATCATCGGTTGTGCTATCCCTGAGGGGGCACAGGGGTACAACATCGCCCGGCTCGCAGCAGCCCAGGCAGGTCTTCCCGTGAGCGTACCGGCTCAAACTGTCAACCGGTTCTGCTCCTCGGGTTTGCAGACTATTGCCAGCGCATCAGAGCGCATCATGACGGGCTTTGCCACCACTATTGTGGCTGGAGGGACCGAGTCCATGTCGATGACTGTCCAATCCCCCAACTTCTCACCGAATCCCGAGTTGGTGCGCACCTACCCTGCTTACTACATGTCGATGGGCCTGACTGCCGAACAGGTTGCAAAAGAGTACAAGATATCCCGAGAAGACCAGGACGCTTTTGCCCTGCGCAGCAACCAACGCGCATCGAAGGCTGTAGATTCTGGCCTCTTTGACGAGGAGATCGTCCCGCTCGATGTGGATATTGAAGCGGTCAACGAGGATAGCGAGATCCAGCAGAACAAGACCGTCTTCAGGAGAGACGAAGGTCCACGGCGCGAGACCACTGAACAGGCCCTGGCAAAGCTACGCCCGGTCTTCAAATTAGGAGGAACGGTGACAGCCGGCAACTCCTCCCAGCGCAGTGATGGAGCCGCCGCCGTGGTGGTGATGGAGCGCAAGCTTGCCGAAGAACGTGGACTGACGCCCTTATTGCGGTTCGTTGGCTTTGCTGTTGCCGGTGTACCTCCCGAAGTGATGGGAATCGGGCCAATCGTCGCCATTCCAAAGGTGCTCAAGCTGACTGGCCTCACGCTGGATGACATCGACGTCATCGAGCTGAACGAGGCGTTTGCCTCCCAGTCGCTCGCCATCATCCGCGAGTTGGGCCTAGACCCTGAGAAGGTCAATGTCAACGGCGGAGCCATCGCACTTGGTCACCCAATGGGGGCTACCGGCACCAAGCTCACGGTCCAAATCATGCATGAGATGAAGCGGCGTAATGCTCACTACGGCATGGTGACCATGTGCATTGGCGGCGGAATGGGAGCCGCAGGTATCTTCGAGAACCTACAAAGGTGACTGTAGGGGCGTACATGCATTGCGCCCCGAAATTAGCGAAGTTCCTGCTTCAAAATCTTGCCTGTTGCCGTCATAGGCAAAGCTGTGCGGAATTCTATGTGGCGCGGGTACTTATAGTCGGCCATATTCTCTTTCGACCAGGTGACTAAATCGACTTCCGTCAGTTCGGCTCCTTCCTTGAGAATGACATAGGCTTTGACTTCTTCACCATGGCGCGGGTGCGGCACACCTATGACCGCTGCCAGACTCACAGCCGGATGCGTCATCAAGACTTCTTCGATTTCACGAGGATAGACGTTGAAGCCACCACGAATAATCATGTCTTTCACGCGATCAACAATGTAGATATAGCCTTCTTCGTCCCGGCGGCCGACATCGCCCGTATGAAACCAGCCGTTTCTGAACACCTGAGCGGTCGCCTCGGGTCGTTTGTAATAGCCCTTCATCACGTTGTGACCACGAATGACGATTTCACCTACCTCGTTGGTCCCCACATCATTATCATTCCCATCCACAATACGTACCGAGATGCCCCAAACGGGCAAGCCAATCGAGCCCGGTTTGTTTGGGCGGTCCAGGCGATTGAAGGTAGCAACGGGACTCGTTTCCGATAGGCCATATCCTTCCAGGATTTTGACCTTGAATTTTTCTTCAAATGCCCTCATCACCTCTACAGGCATGGCCGAACCGCCCGAAATACATATACGCAGATTACGGGCGATTTTCTCCAGATCATAGTTGTTTGCTGCTGGATAGTTGAGCATGGCCCAGTACATGGTGGGCACGCCCGCAAAAAAGGTGACGTTCTCCTGCTCCATCAGGTGTAAGGCGGCATCTGGGGTAAAGCGTGGTAGCAACACGAGGGCGGACTGATTGTACAAACCCGCGTTCAACTGGACCGTCTGTCCAAAGGAGTGGAACAGGGGCAGGGTGACCAGATGCACCTCGTTGTCCACTCTCGGATACATCGTCTCGGAGAGACGGGCATTCAACAGCATGTTGCTATGGCTCAGTTCGGCTCCCTTGGGTTGACCCGTTGTGCCACTAGTGTAGAGGATAATGGCCGTATCATCAGGGCTCGTTGCAACTGTTTCAAACGTAGTCGGCTGGCTCTGCATCAGCATGCTCAGGGTCTTCGCCCCTTCGATGGGGGATGGAGCGGTGGGGTCGGTCGTATTAACCGTCATCAGAATGAAATGCTTACAACTGTCCACTTCCTGGAAGGCAATGAAACCATGCTCGCTCATGGGCAACTCGGGTGTGCCTTCAAAACAAAAATAGGCTTTCGCATCCGCATCATGCAGGTGAAAGGCGATTTCACGCGGTTTGAGCAGGATATTGAGTGGCATCACTACGCCCCCTGCTTTAAGGATGCCATAGTACACAATCGGAAAGTACGGGACATTCGGGCAACTCAGAGCAACCTTATCGCCTTTTTGGATTCCTGCCTGGGCAAGGCCATGCGCTACCCGGTTAGCTGCCGCATTGACCTCTGCATATGACAACGTGGTCCCCTCAAAGATAATGGCGGTACGTTCAGGCACCTCACGCGCGCAGTCTTCAAGGAGGACGGCCAAATTCAACATGTACTATCTCCTTTGAGTCCTCATTTTCACTTTCGCATCTACATGCTTCAAATTTACAATCCTGTCCACATTAACTACACAAAAGCACTGAAACCTGTGATAGCGCGGCCAACAATAAGCGAATTCATTTCGCGGGTACCTTCGTAGGAGTAAATTGCTTCGGCATCGGCCACGAAGCGACCGACATGGTGATCGAGCAAGATACCGTTACCGGCCAGCAGTTCGCGGGCATAGCCCACCGTCTCGCGCATTCTGACGGTGCAGAACG
>CATPCK010000758.1 GCA_955652655.1 uncultured Ktedonobacteraceae bacterium
AGAAATACCCGCAAATGCAAGGAACAATACTATACCAAGAGGCCGAATACTCCGGAACGCGCTTGACCTTTTCATAAGAACGGGCCCTTTCCTCCATGTTATTTTTAAGCTAGTATTTTATCTACATTTAGAGTATACTTGTTAAGTCAAGCTGATAGTTACGATTATCTAGCAAGGGGGAAGGTTCCATGTTCTCACTTTATCGTAACCGTTACTTCGTTATAGGGGATATATTTTCCAGATTGTTCTCTCCCCGGGTTACCAGCTAAAACTTACATCAATACCCTGGCATAGTAAGCGTCGTCGAGCAACGCGGTTCAAAGGATACTTCTCATATCTTGTTTTCGATGAGAAAGGCAGAGTCATTATGAACAGCAACGTTCCTAACTCCCATGATGAACAACCTCCACGCCATCGTTCAGGCATGGTAGCCACAGTATTGATTCTCACCGTGCTGATTGGTAGTCTGGTTGTTGTCACAAGCCAGGCCCATCTGGGTAAAAAAGCAAGTGTTAGCACCTCGATTGATCATTCTCAAACGGTACAGTCTCCATTAGGGGTTTATGTCGGTTCAGGAGATGGCTCCCTCTTCAAGTTGGATGCTCAAAAAGGGCAGTTCCTCTGGCGATACAAAACGCAAGGACGCACCATTCCTGCTCCTGCTACAGTTGCAAATGGCATAGTTTACGTCGGTTCTCTTGATGGCTCTGTCTCTGCTCTACAAGCAGCCGACGGCAATCGCATCTGGCAATACAAGACACAGTCAGCTATCATATCCTCTCCCATCGTCGCTAATGGATTGGTTTACGCCGGCTCCAGCGATGGCAACCTCTATGCCCTCCACGCTGACAATGGCTCTCCGCTCTGGCACTTCCATCCGGGGGCACTCAACACAATCACCAATATAAATACTGTAGTCGTTATCAACGATGTGGTCTATGGTAGTTCTTCCGATGGTATTGCACACAGCTACTTATTTGCACTCAATGCCCACAGCGGTGCGCAAATCTGGCAACAGCAGATCACCAATCAGAGCTTCACAGATCCCCAGGTATTCAACGGCGTGATTTACATCGCGTCCTGGGCAATCGGGCAGGAGGGTGGCCCCGATAGCACCGACAGCTACGTGTACGCGTTTAGTGCCAAAGATGGCTCTCAGATTTGGCGTTCTGAAAAGATCGCTAATTTCATCCTCTTCTCACCAACTGTTGTCAATGGGGTGGTCTACATCGGATCCCAAGATAGCTACGTGTATGCATTCGACGCGACCAACGGCTCACGGCTCTGGCGACACAACGCTGGTGGTACAATCACTACCTCACCACAGGTAGCCAATGGTATAGTTTATGCTGGAGTTATGGGTAAAGACGTTGCGACTACTGCCAGCAGAACGAATGACTCCACACAACCGCAAGGCTCCATTCTTGCGCTCAATGCTGCAAAAGGTTCTCCTCTCTGGCAACATTCGCTTCAAAACTATCAAGGCACTCCAATTATAGTGTTCGATAGTGTATTCTTGGTCGGTTCAGAAGATGATTTTGTCTTTGCCCTCAAAGCTAGCGATGGTTCTGTAATTTGGCAGTATAAGGATGCTAACGCAGTTGCGGGGGTAGGCAGCAATGCTCCCATAACGGTGGCACCGTAATATGTTGCCAAATTGTTTTATTTTGTGATTGGGTACTCACACGCAAACATCCAGATACATTACCTCAGCTACATCTTTGGAGACCAAAGAAGCGCAAAGAGTGAATCGTACAAAGAAGAAAGTGAGAACAGGCACATGTTAGGGAAGTGTGTACAGCTGAAGTTTCACCTTGGGTTGCTCACGGTAATCATAGCCCTTCTTAGTGTCATATACACTCCTACTGCTCAAAATGTTCAAGCAGCATCAGGTGATTGGCCGACATATCTAGCGAACAATGGACATACTGGCTTTAATTCATCTGAAACCATTATAAATAGATCAACAGCTGCCAAACTCAAACTCCATTGGACGCATACCTCAGGTAGCATGATCTCCACACAGCCGACGGTCGCCAACGGTACGATCTACTGGGGTTCATGGGGTATTGCTAATGAACATGCGACCGCCCTCAACAACGCGAGGGTCTGGGTGGATAGCCTCGGCAACACGACGGACACACAATGTAATCCCGTGACGGTTGGCGTGGCGAGTACGGCAACCATTGCTCCCGTCGTAATAGGTGGTCAAACAACCCTGGTAGATTTCGTCGGCGGCGGCGATGCTCATTTTTATGCACTCAATGCTGCCACTGGAACAAAAATCTGGTCAACCCTACTCGGTTCATCTCCAAGTCATTTTATTTGGAGTTCGCCTGCTGTGTACAATGGGAGCGTCTATATTGGCCTGGCTTCTTTTGGCGATTGCCCATTGGTGCAAGGACAACTCATTCAAATGGATGCTACTACCGGTGCTATTAAGCATATCTTTCCTGTTGTGCCCAACGGTTGCACAGGTAGTGGCGTATGGGGAGCCCCGACAATAGATGAGGCAAATGGAACAATTTACTTCGCCACGGGTAATCCGGGTGGATGCTCGTCCTCAGAAACATTCTCAGTCTCTCTCATCGAAGTAAAGGCAGCAGATTTGTCATTGGTACATTACTGGCAGGTACCATCAGCCGAACAAACGGGTGATGGCGATTTTGGCTCCACTGCAACACTGTTCACAGCAACGATTAATGGGGTAGTAACTCCGATGGTGGGTATTGCAAACAAGAACGGCATCTATTATGCCTTTAACCGGAATAACATTTCTGCTGGTCCCGTATGGAGAGCCAAGGTTGCTAAAGCAGGAAGTTGTCCACAGTGTGGCGATGGCAGCATCTCACCTGCTGCATGGGATGGCACAACGCTCTATGTAGCGGGCGGTAACACGATTATCAAAGGTATAAATTGTAAGGGTGGCTTGCGGGCAGTCAATCCCGCCACAGGTGCTTTTATCTGGGAGCATTGCATGTTGGCCGGCCCAATCCTCGGCGCCGTCTCCGCCGTTCCCGGAGTAATCGTGGTGGGAGAGGGTAACTTTGTGATAGTGGTCGATGCTGTTACTTCGGCGACTCTCTTTCGCTACCAGGATCCGAATGCAAACAGCGTTTTCTGGGGAGCTGCATCTATCTCCAATGGAGTGATATACATCGGAAACCAGGATGGTCTTTATGCCCTTGGTCTATAAAGAGAGTTGACGAGCCATCATACTATGTCATTACTAGAGTTATACAGATTTATTCCTTGCAGGTGAACTGGCCCGAGGAAGATATATTTCATAGCCATCAAAGGTGAAATGCTGATACCTCCTCCTGTCTTTAAATGCAGCCTTCCCTGCAAAATCAGCGGCCTGTAGTGAATCGTCAGGTAATACGTAGGCTGCATGTGGATCGGCTTGTACAGCGACAACATAAGACATGTAGCGATTATTAACGAACTGCCCTTGTGCATCGATCACAGCACAAATGATCTGCTCATTGCTCTGGAAAGTAATGCGGTTACACGTCCAGTAATCTGAATAAATGCGCGTGGCACCAATATGCAAGAGATCATGAATCAGCGCCTCTTGCTGCCGAACCTCAGCCTGAGTAATGGGAAGTTCCTGAAAGACATGATGTGTCCCGGCAAGTAATACAAGCATAATGAGGATGAGTGGCATTCCTTTGGCAGCGGCTCTGACCCTTGTAGCTATTCCTGTTGTCAGGTTGCTACCCCAAAGTGGCGAGATTACCGCAGGAATGACGATGAGTAAACCAATCAAATAGCGATCATTTTTCTGAGGATACGACGCTGCATTTGGACTGACCGCATAGAAGAACATCGTGAGGCCAGCGCTTGCCAGCAGCATGAGGCGGGCGAAATGAAGTATGGCCATCTGCCTCTTCTCGTAGGACCCCTGTCGAGCTGCAGCTCGCGGTCGCAGTTTCCATAGAGCCGCCATGGCGAGGATGGTGGCGATCATCCAAAGTACTGTGAAACCTATCCCCCAACCTGCGTACTCTACGAAGCAACGGAAAGGGTAAGGGCCTGCAAACCCGATTTCCTGTCCGGTTATAACCGGACAGGAGGGGTAAACGCCGGTAATGATGGGTAAGCTGATTAGAAACGCGCCTTTAGCTTGATTAATCACCGGAAGATGCATCGACTTATCGACGTCGTGGATTCTCAAGAGCACTGATAAGGAGTCCTGTCCAGGCTGTGCTGTGACATTATAGATAATAAGGGGTAAGGCCCCAACCACAAGGCCCAGCAAGAGACATGGTAAAGCCCACGTCCGCCACTCGCGCCAGCAGCCCAGAATAAGAAGCAAACCCGCTGCCAGGACAATTGGGGCAATTAGTAAGTCGCTCCAGAGTCCTAGCCCTGCCGCCAATCCCCAGCAACCAAAAACAACGCAGCGCCACCGCCGATCACGCTGCAATATGTCCCGATTAGATGATAGTGCAAGCCAGGAAGCGATAAGCAAGACCAGCGTGCCAAAAAGTAAGGTGTCAGGGTAACCTCCAATAGCTAGGAGTTCCTGTTTCAACATCCCTTCCGAACCCAGGCTAAGCAAAATGAGCACAGCGAGCGCTAATTTTTTTGAGTAGAGCAGGCTTGCCAGCAGGTATATGCACATCAGAAAAAGGCCAAAGAGGATAACGAGGCCGAGGCGTAGCGTAAATATAGAAGGTCCGAAAAGATGAAATAGCCCCGCGCCAAGAAACGCTTCTAATGAACCCATGTAGTTTTGACCATAAAAGAAGGTAGGATGCTCCCCACGATGAAGGATATGCAAGGCCATCAAACCCATCGTACTCTCATCACTGTCGGTTACTGGCCAGTTATGACCAATGATGAGAAGGCGCAGTAGCGTAGCGACCACTATAATAGCAATTGCTCCCCCTTCATATATACCTATGTTTAACTGCTTTAGGATTTTGTTATGGTTCAACACGATCACATTTACCTACAAGTTGTATCAACTACAAAACATATACATCATTTTCCAGAAGCAACAGTAATGCACGACGGTATTTAACTGAGTGACCTATCTTTGGAGTTTCCTGTGGAAATACAGTCAAGGAGCCTCCGATGCTTTGAAGCTTACCCCTCAAGGAGATCGAGAGTATTACGATAACAGACACCCTCTCATCATGTAAGGCAACCCCAAAATATTCTATTAAACAACGTGGTAAAAGCTGGATCAAGCGGCGAGCCTGTTCGATTCAAGGGACTTACTACCAGCACGTCGACCCCTGGTGCTGATAAGAAACGTTCAGCATGATATGTTACATTCCTGCCATCCAGCGCCTTTAAAAAGGCGGGATGGAAATCGTCATGTCGTGCAAGAAAGAGTATACTGGGCCGGTCCGCTTGTAGCAGAGTTTTGCTATTAGCAGGAATGCGACCGCGTGTTTCAGTTACAAGAATAGCGCTGTTTGTCTTGAACGTAATAGGATCGGCGGTCCATCCAGTCGCCCACGCGTAACGAATATGTGCGTGTTGCATGTAGTTAATTATTGGATCAATATTCGCTGGATTTGCGGCAGCACAACCAGGTGCCTGGAACGTATACCACGCATCGGCCTCTATGTATGCGGCACCTTGCACGCAGAAATAGACGGCCAGCACAGTCAGCAGACAAACTTGTATTGCCGCCAATAGTGGCAGTCGGGTGGAGATCGACCTGGCAGGAAGTTGTGAGACGAGCTGCATAGCTTCACCCTCCCGGGCCGGTGACCCATCACCTGGCTGTGAGATCATTGCAGGGATCGTGAAGGCCGCAGCTAAAAAGAAGGGCAAGGCGACGACTAACGGTACAACATAGCGTCCTACGAGATCCCCATCACCACAACCGGCGTAGAGTACAGTTACAGCAGCGGAGGCACTACAAAATATGATAGATGTACATACAAAGAAGAGCAAAGGAAGCATGGTAAGTTGCCGCATACGTACAAGCAAGGCATGATGCCAGACAACAGAGAGAGCAACACTTGCCACACTGATGGCGAGACAACAGGCACTTACTACCAGGCCAAATGTCAATATATGCGGATTCGCTAATGTTACATCAGGTTGCGTAGGTAATGCTCCTCCAATTGCACGTGGTGCAAGACAGGTGATATAGCGGTTTTGCACCTGCAGAATAGTATGGAGGCGGTCATTCGTTACAGTGCTCCCGTTTTGGAAAATATAGCGAATATTCTCCCACTGATGGCGTGCACCCCAATAGAGACCTGGAGCAAAACCAACAAGGCTTGCCGGAATAGCTGTTACAAAAAGGAGTGCCTCCTTGAACACGGTCAAGAGTGGTTGTTTGACAGTTTGAGGACCTGGTTTTACCAGCGCTGAGATAAAATACCCACCGATCCAAAGCGCGATTGTCACAAGGGCATATACAACCAGTGGATCTATCCAGCATCCCAGTCCAACGAGAAAGCCGATGCCAGCCCAGCGCAGTGCCAGTTCACGCCGAGAAGCATGCTCATGCCAACGCTGTGTCAGGCGGAATGCGCAATACAAGAGCCACAACATAATTGCAAATGCCTCGACGTAGCCGCCCGTGGTACGCATTTCCTCGATGGTATCGTAGAGTGGGGGAAATGCAGCCACAAGCGTGGCAATACCTACAAACAGGTTCTTGACGCGACGAGTCATATGCGCAGCCTCTGCCAGTGCTGCAGAGAACCGCCATGTTAGGAAGACAATGATGAGAGAAATGAGAATGGGTTCAATGCGGAGTGCCCATACTGTGGGACCAATAATAAGAAAAATAAGTGCTATGAAATAAGCCTGCAGGCTACCCATGTAGGGCTGGCTATAGTAGTAG
>CATPCK010000759.1 GCA_955652655.1 uncultured Ktedonobacteraceae bacterium
CAAGTACGCCTTCTCTTCCCTTCAAATAACCTACCCCTGGAAGCGGGGGAGGTGCGGAGAGGGGATGCTTGCGTCGCCCAATAGGCATCAACCTCAGCGAGAAAGCAACAGAGGAACCGTAGGGGCGGGGGAGGTGCAGAGAAGGGTGGGGACCCTTGTGGTCGCCCGCGCGGCTTGGGTCCCCACCCACCTATCCGCCACCCCGCCCCTACGAAACAAGGTGGTTTCATAGATACCTACCCCTGAAAGGGACGAGGGCGACGCAAGCGTCCCCACCCCCCACAACCCCACTCCCGCCCCGACGGAAACGGAGGCGCTTCCGAGGCGACATCATAAAATACCTACCCCTGAAAGCGGGGACCTATGGTCGCCCTTTCGAGGCTTTGACCATGTTTATAGACTACATGCGATACAAGTGAAACAAATGAAACAAATGAAACGAGTGCTACAAACAGCATGCGGAGCTTGTTTGAGTCGCCTACTCGGCCACGATAGGATGGTCTACAATTGTGTTTTATTATAAATTGGGAGCGAGGTAATGATGAATAGGGTGAGGGCGGACCTGGTTAAGCAGCGGACGTGGAGTGAGGATGAGCTTTCGGAGGCGCGCCGGCTACTTGAAGTTTGTAATGCGTACGAGGGATTGAGCCTGAAATTAGACGTGTGGATGCTGCGATCTCGTAAGGGCAAAGAGGTCAATGATTTTCTGTATTACGAGGATGGGAAGCTGGTAGGCCTGTTGGCTCTGGATGAATACGGCGCTGAAGATAAAGAGTTTACAGGGATGGTGCTTCCTGAGTACCGGCGCAGGGGTATTTTTAGCAGGCTGTTAGCGGCGGCTAAAGAGGAGGCTAAGGCAAGGGGGACCGAGCGCTTGATCCTGATTTGCGAGCGTTTCTCTCGCTCGGGACAGGCATTTGTGGAGGCATGCGGTGCGGTCTATGATTTTTCTGAACATAAAATGGTGCTGGCGGATTTTAAGGAAAGAGGGGAGTACAAGGAGAGCATCTCGCTGCGGAAGGCGGAACCGGATGATGTGGAGGATCTGGCGGTGATTACAGCGACCAGTTTCGGTCACTCTGTGGAGGGGACGAAAAGGAATATCTTGCGCAATATGGAGAATCCGCATGTTCGGTATTACCTTGGGAAACGGGGGGAGGAGGCGGTGGGATGTCTGAACCTGGATGAGGGGGAGAGGGAGTTTGGCATTTATGCGTTTGCTGTGCTTTTGCCCTATCGGGGTCGGGGTTTTGGTAGGCAGATGTTGGAACTGGTGATTAAGGAGGTGCGAGCGGTGAGTGAGAAGGGGATTGCGCTTGAGGTGGAGACGATGAATGAAACTGCTATTGGTCTTTATCGCTCTTGTGGTTTTAAGGAGACGACGACTTATGGGTATTATACAATTGATCTTTTAAAGTAGGAATTGTACATATGAAATGGTTGGAGTTGACGGTGCGGACGCATCCTGAGGCAGTGGAGTCGGTGAGCGAGTTGCTGAGCCGCTATACGCCGGGTGGGGTGGCGATTGAGGAGCCGTTTGAGCTGATTGACGAGGGGCAGGAGTACCGGGTGTTGACAGGAGAGCCTGTGCAGGTGCACGCGTATCTGCCTCTGGATGGGAAAGAGGAGGAGGCACGGCAGCGTGTGGCGGAGGGGTTGTGGCATCTCGCCAGCCTGGGAGAGCATTTTGTTGGTGATTTGCAGACGCGCATCGTGAATGAGGAGGATTGGGCGAATGCGTGGAAAGATTATTTTCATGTCACGCATATCGGCCAGCGGCTGGTCATTCGTCCCTCGTGGAGAGTATATGAGCCGAAGGACGACGAGGTTGTGCTGGAACTTGATCCTGGGATGGCTTTTGGCACGGGTCTGCATCCTACGACGCGCATGTGCCTCGAACAAGTTGAGCGGCGCACAAAGGCCGGGATGCGCGTGCTTGATGTGGGCACGGGTTCCGGCATCCTGGCATTGGGCGCGGCGAAATTGGGCGCGGCCAGTGTCTATTGCATCGATAACAGCAGCGTTGCGGTAGAGAGCGCCACAGCCAACGCAGCGGTCAATAACTTGAGCGACAAGATCACGGTTGTGCTGGGGATACTTGACGAGGCCGAGGCAGCGCACATGGCGGGACAGTATGATATGGTGCTGGTGAATATTATTGCGCATGTTATTGGTGGTATGGCTGCGCAACTCGCGCAGGTGCTCGCCCCTGGTGGATGGCTGATCGCCAGCGGTATTATCGAGGCGAGGCGGGCTGACGCGCAGCCCGCGCTGTTAACGGCAGGGCTGGAATTGGTTGACCAGGCAATGATCGACGATTGGATTGCCCTCATCATGCGCAAGCCGGAGTAAGCAGAAGCTATGCACCGCTTTTTTGTCGCTCATGACATTTTGGCCCCTATCAGCGCAGCGCTTCCCCTACAGGTAACAATCAGTGATGCCGGTTCTGGAAGAGTGATAGAGGACGCACCGGTGGAGCCACTTTGTGTTACGCTGCCGGAAAAAATCGCGCACCAGGTGAGGGATGTGCTGCACCTGGGTGTGGGTGAGCAACTGGTGCTGCTGGATAACAGCGGCGATGAGTTCCTGACTGCCATTGTGAAGAGTGGTCGAGCAAGGGTGGAGGTACAGGTGCTCGAACGGCGGAGGGGGCAGAGTGAATCACCTGTACGCATTGTGCTCTGCCAGGGATTGCTCAAATCAGCGCGTTTCGAGTGGATTTTGGAGAAAGGGACCGAACTGGGGGTGGCCGTCTTTGCACCTATGCTCTGCCGGCGCTCGATGGCTGGCCTGGAAGAGGCGGGGGCGGCGAAGATACAGCGCTGGCAGCGCATTATCCAGGAGGCAGCGGAACAGTGCGGTCGTGCGCGCATGCCGGAACTTTTGCCCATTCGTCCACTGATGCACGCGCTCAACGATATTCCGCGAGGCGCACTGGCTTTTATGCCGTGGGAAGAAGAGCATGGTCGGAGCCTGCGAGAGGGACTTGAGGTAGGGGCGAGCAGCATAGCCGGTCGGGAGAGTTCATTAGAACCGATGACTGTTGTGCTGTTTATTGGCCCGGAAGGCGGTTTGATGGCCGAGGAGGTTCTGTTGGCGCGGCGACATGGTGTGCAGGTTGTGACGTTGGGGCCGCGTATCTTGCGGGCTGAGACTGCAGCGCTGGCGACGGTAGCGAACGTGATGTATACGCTCGGAGGGTGATTGTTAATCGATGATTCATTAATAAATAAGGAACATGAGACATCCCGAATTGTTGCTGAGAAGGGGCTCTGAGGGGAAGGCATCGTCTAACCCGTAGGGGCGGGAGAGGTGTGGAAGGGAGTGGGGACGCTTGCTTCGCCCTTAGGAGGAATGGGAAGACTCGTGGGACCAGGACGAGGGCGACGCAAGCGTCCCCACCCCACAGCACCACCACCCCGCCCCTACGGATACGAAGCCGCTTCTCAAGCCTGTCGGTGCATTTCGGGAAGACTCATGTCAGTATAGGCTGGATTTGTTCAGATTGACCAGGCGAATGCTACGTGCTATTATGGCTCAATATAATCAATCCTCTGTAAAGAACTGACGTAGGCTTATTCTATGGATGATGTTGTACCCAGCACACTGCAACGCTTGCGGGCCGCGGATATTATCCGCATGGCGGGGCTAGCAGTGGCGTCGATGGGGCAAGAGTATTGCCGTATAGGTGCAGTGCGGGCAACAATGCGTCGAGGAGCGAAACTTCTTGGCATTGTTGATACGTCTCATTTGGGTAATGTTTCACCGGCAGGTGCAACAGGAAGCACAGAAGCGGCCGATCAAGGATCGGTTGAGCAGCACCGTTGCAGCGTCGAGGTTGAGGTACAGAGCCCCAGTACGTGGCTCTCGAGTTGTACATGTAGTCCCAGTGCTGTCGCAATCTGCCGGCACGCAGCAGCTCTCCTTTATCAATGGCTAGCGCATCCCAATACATTTGTCACTCCATCTTCTTCCAGCCCCCGGGCTTCCAGCAGGACAGCGCCTGCCAAACGTGAAGGGGACGGCCAGAGGACTGGAGAACAGAGAACGGCCCTGCAATCTGTGCGCCAGGGGAGGCAAGTTGCCTACACGGTGAAAATGCGTGGCCCTACTCCCTCTGCCAATCTCGTGGATATATTGTCCCAAAATGGCCTCAGTGAACTGCGCGGCATTGCTCGAGAGTACGATATTGCGACGGCGGGATTAAATAAGCAACAACTTGCCGAGGCCATAGCAGGGACGCTTAGACAGCCAGAGTTGGTGCGCAGAAGCGCGAGCACACTGGAGAAACCACAGCGGCAGTTATTGGCGACGCTTGCGCTCGCGGGTGGCTCGATGAGCGACGAGGACCTGCGCAGCCTGTTTGAGCGCTTTTCATTTGGGCCGACCGATTCATTACAGAGTATTCTATTGTCATTACAGGGTAAGGGACTGCTGTTTCGCACCAGCCTCAATAGTTCTCCACAGCAACGAATCGGACTGAGCGGATTGTTGTATGACGTAGGTTGGTATGTACCGGCGGAAGTGCAGGCGGTTATAAGTGTAACCGTGCCGATCACACCTTTCGATGTAGAGAAGAAAGCTGACGGTGGGGATGGACAGGGTGACTACATACAGATACAGCAGGTAGAAGCCTATAGCCTGTTAGCAGACCTGCTGCTGGTAGCGCGCGCGCTGGATGGCTACCGGATGGAGCACCATGATGAGAGGGATGAGCGCAGCGGCAGTGGAGGTATGCGCAGTACGAACACGCTGGCTACGTTGCGCTCTCCCAGCGCGGGAGCTCACGATGGAACGACGTTGATAGCGCTTCCAGGTGGTTTACCTTCGACAACGGCGTTGGAACGATTACAAATAGACGTTCCTCGAACAGCCCAGTTTCTGCGCTTCGCATTCCGCTTATTGCGGTTGGCAGATTTACTACATAAGGATGACGGGGGGATGCCAGGTCTGCGACTTCTTCCCAATGCAGCCAGGTTGCTGCTGGGTCCGACAAGCGCAGAAGTGGCTCGCGACCTGTTCGAATTGTGGCTTACTCATGCAGGCTACGAGGAATTGTTTGATCTCCAGGAAGAAGGGCTGCGGCTGAAATGTCGTACTACACCGTTGAACAACCCTATACTGAGGCCAGGGGAGTTGGAGGCTGAAAATAGCGAGGCACGGCAATTGCTGGTCGCGCTGGTAGCACAGGCTCCATTGAATCAATGGATTAGCTTTTCTGCCTTCGCGCGTTTCGTTTACAGGCTGAATCCTACTTTTTTACAGAAGCGACAACGGCTCTTCCCTTCACCGCACTGGTGGCTGGAGCAGGAAGAGGGACGGCCGTTGCAGCCGACACAGATGAGCGATTGGATGCGCGCAGAGGGGCACTACCTGGCACGGCTGTTACGGGGGCCACTGCACTGGTGGGGTATCAGTGACCTGGCTCTATCAGGCGATGGCCGTTTACTGGCCTTTCGCTTGACGCCAATGGCCGGCTTATTATTGAACGGTGTAGAGCCTGTTGAGCAAGTGGTTGAAGAGGCGCGAGAACGTTTGCCCGTTCTGGACGTGTTGGAGACAGGTGAATTATTGGTCGAGTCGCGCCCTGACTCGTGGCCGCTGATCGAATTGATAGAGGATTTCGCGGAAGTGGCTGGCGTTTGTGATGGCCGGTTGTGTTATCGGCTAGCTCCTAGATCGCTAGCCGAGGCTCTGGGCCGGGGGCAACAACCTGGCAATTTGCTAAGGTTATTGCGGAAAATCGCGAAAGATGAAGAGAACAGTGATAGCTCGCTGTCGTGTTTACTCGCGCAGCTTGAGGGCTGGATTGCGAGCTATGGGCGTGTTCGGCTTTATACAGGCGTCTCAATGGTTGAGGTGGCGGATAACCTGGTAATGCGGGAACTCTCAGCAACGACGTCGGTGGAGGAGCAGATAGTAAAGTCAATTACGCCGACACTGATGATCCTCACAAAACAGGGCATGGAGCGTATTGTCGAAGATCTCAAGCGACGCGGGCAGAGTCCACTCTTGCATGAAGAGGAGTATCATGGAACAAAGTGATCTCGACCTGCTCCATACAGTCCCCCCTTATCATTTACAATCGCTGGTAAAATTACGACATATGCCAATGGCCTCAAAAGGGCAGAATAGCGCTACTTCCGCAAAAACCTCGGTTTCCGCTGCCACTATACCTGATATTGCCCGGTACCTTTTTGAACCTGCGTCTATCCACGAGGCGATACGCGGCCTGAATGATACGGAGGGGTTGATACTGCGCGAATTGGTGGCCTGTGGTGGTAGGGCGAATAGCCGCGATCTTGCCCTATATTTTGCCATCAGTGGAGAGGTCAATGCTGCGAGTGGGAGCGGGGGAGAGACGCCTGTGATTACCGAACATAGCGGCGGGCTTTATCCAACACCTCATCCTCACGGACCTTTTGAGCAGTCACTGCGTCGTCTATTACTGCTCGGTTTGGTATTTTGGGGGAAGCAGACGAATTTCGCGGGGCGGGACTATACAAGCGGAATCTATGATGGTGTACTGATCGTGCCGCACGCGGTGAGGGATGTGATAAACAATGTCATTGATAATGAGCGAAGCGAGAAGGCTGGGCAGCAGGTATCGCAGCAGGAAGAGATAGGAGAAGGCATGCGCGCTTTTCAGCGTATGCTTTACCTGTACTGGTCGCTTGTGGCATCCATGCGAGAGGGGTTGCAGTTGGTGAACAGTGGATTACTCTCCCGCTCCGCACTGCGGCAGGTTATGGACCTGCCGGGGCAGCAAGGGAAAACTGAGCAGATACGGACGGAGCAGGATGTGCCACGCCTGTTGTTTCTACGCCTCATTTTGATGAAGTTGGGCCTATTGCAGGAGCGGCAAAGTAACCTGCATGCTGTTGCGGCCAAAGAATTCTTTTCATTGCCGTTATTAGAGCGTGTACGCCGCTGTTATCGCTTATGGTTGGAGAGTCCCTTCTGGAATGAATTGCTCTATTTGCCGGAAGTCATTGTTCGGCCCGGGCCTAATCCGCTTGATCTCGCGCATGAAGAAGTTGTACGCGCGCGACAGGTGCTGATGGAAAGGGTGCTGGATGAGCAGGCGGAGACATGGCACGGAATATCGTCATTTATTGCGCGCACAAAGTTGTATGCACCTTATCTCCTTTTCCCTCGTCAGTATGGAGCTCGCGCGGATCGCTATTCTGTAGGGAGTAACCCGTATGGCTGGGATTTCCGCTTGCGACGTGGCTGGCTGACGCATCGCGAGGGTTGGCACCAGGTAGAGGGTGGCTTTATCCGTGCGGTGGTGTTAGGGCCTTTGCAGTGGTTAGGACTGGTAGATATAAAAAATGAGGGGAATACGCCTGCCTTTCGCCTGGCACAAGGCGCCTTGTTGGTCACCAGTGATGCCCCACATACTGTCGAGGAGGTTCCGTGGGGGCGTTTGATTGTGCAGCCAAATTTTGAGCTGATAGCGCTGGCTCCCGTCTCCGAGGCTTTATTGATCAGGCTGGATCGTTTTGCGGAACGCCTGGGCCTGGAACATATCGCGCAGTATCGCATAACGAAGGCGAGTGTCACGAGAGCAATCCAGCTGGGAATGCACGCGGAGACAATTCAGCAGGTGTTGGAGGAGGCCGCTGGACCAGGGGTGGAGATACCGCAGAATGTGCATTATTCGCTGGTGGAGTGGGAGCGACAGGCGCGGCGAATTGAACTGTGGCAGGGGGCAATACTGCTCGAAGTTGACGAAATTGGGCTGCTCGACGAACTGTTGACGAATGAGGAGACGCGAGGTTTGTTGGGCCGCCGCCTCTCTCCGGTGCTGGCGGAGGTTGCTGCCAATCAATTAGAAGCGTTACAGGAAGTTTTCTGGCGGCGAAGTTACTTGCCGGCGCTGACGGCTACACCTGTACAGGATAACATGCTGGATAGTGGACGTTTGACAGCGCGCGAACCGCAATGGCGCCTGCACGATGATGGGTTGCTGCAGCCCCTCTATGCTGTAACAGATCTCTATCTCAACGCGGAGGTTGAGCGGATCAGCGCGCAGGATGAACAGACTGGCTGGCGTAAGCTAACCCCTGCACTGATTGAGCGAGCTTGCGGCAATGGCATGGCACTGGACGCGATCATTCGCTTTTTACAACACTATTGCGAGGGTGGCATACCTCCCTCGTTGCTCATCCGGCTCAAATTGTGGGGCGGTGGATACGGGGAGCAGCCCGCTATTCGGGTAGAGAAGACGCCAATGCTCCATCTATCAACGAAGATATTGCAAGACCTGCAGACAGATGAAGTCTTACAATACCTGCTGGGGGCGGAAGTTACCCAGGAGGGAAGGCTGGTACGTGTGCCCGCGGAGAATCTGGAGCAGGTGGTGGAATTGTTGAGGGAACGGGGATTCGAGGTAGAGTTATAGGCTTAAAAAAGCAGTTGACAAATCCGAACGGGTATGATATTTTAATCATGCAAATGGAAGTTCGCTTCCATGTGATGCGGGAGTGGCTCAGTGGTAGAGCATCTCCTTGCCAAGGAGAAAGTCGCGGGTTCGATCCCCGTCTCCCGCTCCCTTTCCTGTATAGAATGTGGCACGGCGACGTCGCCAAGTGGTAAGGCACGGCTCTGCAAAAGCTGCACCAGCGGTTCGAATCCGCTCGTCGCCTCCCTTTTCAAGAAACGTGATTGTCTAGATCACGTTTTTTTCTTTCTTCATACATATCAGGACACTACCTATTATGCGACAGCAACATAGCTACCCCGTTGAAGCCATCGTGTTGAAGCGCACCGATTTAGGCGAAGCTGATCGCGTCCTGACGTTGCTCACTCCCAACAAGGGCAAATTTCATGCCATTGCCAAAGGCATCCGTCGCCCCATCAGTAAGAAAGCGGGACACCTGGAGCTCTTAAGCCATAGTCAACTGCAGGTGGCGCTTGGCCGCAACCTGGATATTATTACCCAGGCTGAGGTGCGCGAGAACTTTCTCTCGCTGCGCAATGACCTGTGGCACATGACTTGTGGTCTTTACCTGGCCGAACTGGTGGATCGCTTTGTCGAAGATGATACAAAGCACCCGGAGGTCTACGCCTTGATGCTGGAGATGCTGCGCGGCATTGAAGAGGATGTGATCAATCGGCAGCAGCGCAGAGAGAACGGCAAGGAGCTGGTGGGGTATGAGCATGCGCGTACCACGCTGCTTTTACGCTATTTTGAAATACACTTGCTCTCTCTTATTGGCTATGAGCCGGCGTTTCGTCACTGCGCGCAGTGTGCGAGCGAATTACAGCCAGTGGAGAATGGCTTTACGCCGTCGTTGGGAGGGGCGTTGTGCCCACAATGTTCTCGCTTCTGGGCACGCCCGCTGTCGATGAATGCGCTCAAGGTTTTGCGGCTGCTGCAACGGAGTAAGTGGAGCGAGATCCCACGCCTGCGACTGGATAATGCTCTCCAGGTGGAGTTGGAGGTGACGATGCATGGTTTGCTGCGTTTCCACCTGGAGCGTGATTTGAAGTCGTGGAGTTTCCTGGAGATGTTGAGTTCGCGGACATAGGTTTCCTCTTCCATCTTGCGGCAAACTATGGTATGGTGTGGACGGTATTTCGTCTCTACCACGCCATTTATCATCGACCCCCTGACTTGGAGGTGGACATGAGTGACATCGCCCCATCCGCCGGTGCTGGCCTGGGAGTTAACAAGAAAAGCGCCAGTCGCTATGCCGCTTACGTTTTCTGGATAATGTTCAGCATCAACTTGCTCAACTACCTGGATCGCTACGTGTTTACCGGAGCCGCCAATATCATAGCAAAGGAGCTTGGGCTGGGTATCGACCAGGTAGGTTTTCTTGCCACTGCGTTTGTTTTCGTTTACGCGGTAGGCACACTGCCACTGGGTATCTGGGCAGATCGCTGGAATCGTAAGAACATCGTGGCGATCTGTGTTACCATCTGGAGCCTGACGACTGTTTTTACCGCTATCGCGAATGGCTTTGTGGGGCTTTTTATTTCGCGCATGGTGCTGGGAATAGGTGAGGCCGGCTATTATCCTGCCTGTACAGCCTTCTTGAGCGACTACTACAGCCGCACGAAGCGAGCGCAGGTGATGAGCCGTTGGACGGCGGGATCGCTGATTGGTTTGATGATCGGCTTTATCGCGGGTGGCGTTGTGGCCGGACTTGGCTACGGCATGTGGAGAGTTGCCTTCCTCTTTACAGGTATTCCGGGGCTGGTGCTGGCCTTTCTTGCCTACCGCCTGCGCGAACCGAGGCGTAACCAGGCGGATGAAGAGGCGGTAGAACTGGATCCGCATTCTGCCGTCAACGAAGTGGAAGTGGTGGATGCTCCGCACGCAACCGCGGTGCCAAGGAATGTGCTCAGGCAGTTTGGCAGGTTGTTTCAAATCAGAACGCTGGTGGTATTGATTGTGATGCAGATCTTCGCCTTTTTCTCGCAGGGGGCGGCAGTAGTTTACTTACCCATTTATCTACAGCAGAAAGATACGCTTGGTTTGAGTTCTGGCCTGGCCAGTATTCTTGCCGGGGGCGTGGTGGTCATCGCGGGTATCGTGGGTTTGCTGGTCGGTGGTTACATGTCGGATGCTCTTAACCGGCGTTATGCTGGCGCCCGCGTGCTGGTATGCGGCATTGGCTTCTTGCTCTGCGCGCCTGCTTTTGCCCTCTCCGTCACCATTCATAGCGTAGCAATCTTCATCACATGCTTTTTTATCACCGCCATGCTAATCAATGTTTACAATGGTCCCAGTACGGCGGCGACACAGGATGTGGTGCCTTCAGTTTTACGCGCATCCGCGGTAGCGTTATCGCTGCTGCTCGCGCACTTGCTGGGCGATGCTTTCGCTCCCTCGTTGATAGGCGTGCTCGCCAAAGGCTTTGACCCGACGCACGGGGGACACTTCGCGAAAAATATGGCGGGTGGTGATTTGAGTATGGCGCTGCTGATTACCTGCGTACCAACGCTGATAGTGGCAGGGCTTGTTGGCATCTTTGGCGCGCGCTGGATGAAGAATGATATCGCGGCGGCGCAACTGGCTGACAAAGCGGGCAAGGGATTGCAGGCGTCGTAGCAGAGCTTACAGGTAGGAAGATAGGATATGGTCCATTATTACGAACTCGCTTCTATGAGCGCCGCGGAACGTACAAGGTTGCTGCGGCGAGCAGAGACGCAAATCGATGAGTTGAGCGAGCGGGCGCGACCCATTTTACAAGAAGTGCGACAGCGAGGCGACGAGGCGCTGTTGGAATTCACGGAACGATTTGACCGGGTGAAACTGACGCCTGATCGTTTGCGTGTGAGCCGCGCTGAGATTGAACATGCTCACCAGGTGCTGGATACGGCGGTGCGAGAAGCTATCGAACAGGCTATTGGCAATGTGCGCACGTTTCATACACGACAGATGCCGCATGAAGAGTGGTTTACAGAGGTGGCGCCTGGCGTCATGGCGGGAGAAAAGATCACGCCGATTAGCAGTGTAGGGCTCTACGTGCCGCGTGGGAAGGGAGCATTTCCTTCGGTGATGTATATGCTGGCTACGCCTGCCAGTATCGCGGGGGTACCGAGGATTGTTGTCTGTACACCACCTGGACCCGGTGGAGAAGTGGATCCTGCGACGCTGGTGGCCGCTGACCTGTGCGGAGTCCATGAAATGTATCGCGTGGGTGGCGCGCAGGCAATTGCCGCGCTGGCCTATGGAACAGGTAGTATTCGTCGCGTGCATAAGATTACGGGACCTGGCAGTGGCATTGTGACGGCCGCGAAGCGCTTGCTCTATGGAACGGTGGATATCGGGCTGCCAGCAGGGCCCAGCGAATCCATAACGCTGGCCGATGGCTCTGCCAACCCGGAGTTGATAGCGCGCGATTTGCTGATTGAAGCTGAGCATGGTCCCGATTCTTCCAGCCTGCTTGTTACAGACAGTCAATCCCTGGTGGAGGCTGTGCTGGCGCTGCTGCCGGATAAGATGGCGGCGCTGCCAGAATGGCGGCAGAATTTTTGTCGCACCGTTTTTGAAGGGTCACAGGGTACTGGTGGGATTGTGCTGGCGGCAGATATGCGCACAGCTGTTGATTTTGTCAACGAGTACGCCCCGGAACACCTGGAGGTGCAGGTACGCGAACCGTTCGCACTCCTGCCGCAGCTCAAGAATGCCGGTGAAATTCTGATTGGGCGCTATACGCCGTTCTGTACCGGGAATTACTGTGTCGGTACAAATGCTGTGCTGCCC
>CATPCK010000760.1 GCA_955652655.1 uncultured Ktedonobacteraceae bacterium
ACCAGGACGAGGGCGACGCAAGCGTCCCCTCCCTGCACAACCCAACCCACGCCCCTACGGGTACGAAACCGCTTCCGAGGCGACATCACACAATATCTACCCGTAAAAATGCCACTCTGCCCCTACGAGACGAAGCGGGTTCACTGCTCGTTTCACAAAAACCTACTAGCGAAAGCTGTAGCCCCTAGGCGCAATGATGAGTTTTAACAAAATAGTTCGGGTACCGAAACATCCACTGAAGGCCGATCAATCGGCCATGTGCGCGATCAATCGGCACCTACTGTATGGCCAGATTATTTTGTTAAAAGCCATCATTGCGCCCCTACTTAGAGATTTGTGTTTGTGCTCTCGGTTCAGTTTGTCGGTGGGACGTCACAGTTCTTTTTGCAATGGTGGGGCTTACAATTGTCTCCATTGTCTCCATTGCAGGGAGAGGGATTTGTGAATGTTCCCTGAATGGTGGGCTGGGTGCCATCAATAAACCAGTCGGTGACGGTTGGCTCACCGGAGTGAGGCGCTAACCCTGTGTATGCCGACACAGCCATGGCATGGACATCGGACGGCTTGCTGAAATCATCGGGAGGATAGTTGTACTGGTGCGACACATATTCCATCACATCGTGCCAGATAGGGCCAGCACCCGTAATACCAATAATATTATTCATTGTAGTATTATCACTATTGCCGGCCCACACACCAACAGTGACATAGGGGGTGTAGCCGATAGTCCAGTTATCACGAAAACTCTGGGTGGTGCCAGTTTTGGCCGCGGCAGGACGATCCAGCTCCAGCGGATTACCAGGACCGAACTCATGATAGCGTGATTTCGTGTCGGAAAGAATACTGCTTATCAGGAAAGCGACATCCGCTCGAAGAGCGTGTACTCCCTGAGGGTGTGCAGAATTATAGCTATAGAGGGGATATCCCTGGTTATCGGTAATCTCTAAGATTGAGGTGGGAGGTACGCGCACTCCCTGGTTGGCAAAGGTGGCATAGGCGGACGTGAGGTGCAACAGCGAAACCTCTGACGTCCCAAGGGCCATCGATGGGCCAAAAGAACTGGGAGAGCGGTTCGCAACCTCGGTCAAGCCCAGACGGCCAGCCATATTGAGCACGTTTGGAATACCTGCATATTCTAGCGTATCAATGGCGGGAATGTTGAACGAGTTGGCGACCGCATTGCGCGCGGTCATTGGAAATCCCGTGTGAAATTTCTGATCGTAGTTTTGCGGCGTGTAGTACGCCGGGGGATTACCGCTCAGCTGGCTGGGATAGGTCGTCTTGTGGTCAGGGATGATCATGGCAGGATACCAGCCCATTTCAAAAGCAGTGGCATACTCGATGGGCTTGAAAGATGAGCCCGGCTGCCGAAGGGCAATAGCGGAGTTATATTGGCCGCGCACCTGCGGGCTCTTATTGTTGTAGTCGGCGCTGCCATCCATGGCCAGTATCTCACCATTGTAGGGATTCATGACGACTACAGCGGCGTTATTGACATTATTTTGAATATTCAAGGGCCCATAACTGCCCAGGTATGGATCGTAGAGCGGCTTATAGAGGTGACCATTGGCAATCTGCTCGACCTTTTTCTCTAGATTCAGGTCGAGGGTGGTGTAAATATTATAGCCACCATTGTAGAGGTTTTGAGCTCCTACCAGGGGAACCAGTACCTGATCGATGACGTAACGAACAAAATGAGGCGCCTGGATGCCCTGGTTGCTGGCATACGATTTGAAGTGAAACTTCGTCGTCTCTGCTTCCGCTTGCTGGGCCTGTTCTTCGGTAATCATTTTGAGAGCAACCATTGATCCCAGGACCGTCTGTTGGCGATCGAGGGCCACAGACTTATTGTAGACGGGGTTGTAATATGAAGGGCTCTGCGGGAGTCCGGCCAGCAATGAGGCCTGGGCGAGATCCAACTGGGAGGCTGCCGGCTTACATAAACGCCTGCTGCATTGAGGGTGAATATTGAAGAAATCCTGCGCCGCCGCCTCGATGCCGTAGTTCAAATCCCCGTAGTAGACGGTATTCAGGTACATTTCCATGATCTTCCACTTCGGGTATTGTTTTGTGAGACCATAGGACAGAATTGCTTCTTCGCCTTTGATTTGTAGGGAACGCGGCTGCGAAAGGAAGAGTTGATTCTTCACCAGTTGCTGTGTGATGGTGCTACCACCTTCGACGACAGAGTGACTTTGCAGGTTGGTTACTGCGGCACGCAGCGTGCCCTGGACATCAACACCATTATTTACCCAGAAGGAATGATCTTCGGCGGCAATAGAGGCATTGATCAGTAACGGTGAGATCTGGGTATAATTGACGTATGTGCGCCGACCATGACCGTTCTGGTGATCGTAGAGTTCATAGAGCAGGTGGCCATTGCGGTCATAGATATGGGTTGACTGGAAGAGCGAGTGGTCCGCGATGCCGTTCAGGAGTGGGAGTTGCTGCTGATAAAAAGCGTAGGCAGCGCCGACACCGGTTGATAAAACAGCGAACAGTGCTATGACAAAAATGAGCGAGGCTGCTAATATGCGCGGGCCATATGAACGGCTGTAGCGTTCATGCAGGTGTCTGCGTATAATCATGCGGTTCACTTTGCGCAGCGTTGTCGCATTCCTGGCCGCGATGCTTGTTGAAGAAGAGGGTTTTACGGTTTGGGCCGGTGCTGTTAGGATGATAGGAGTGAGGGCAGGGGGAGTGGTGGTTTGTACGTGTCCATTGGTGTGGGTTTGGTTTTCCCTGTTGGGTACGGTGATTATTTCGTTATTTTGATGGTTATTTGAATGGTTATTTATATTGCTTTCCATGGGATTGAGTTGTCCTTCTTCAGGCTTAAAGGTTTCTACTTTACCTCTTTTTATTGTATTTGCGATGATGCGCATATAGGCATTTGGTAGCAGTTGAGAAATGCCTGTATGTATGATTTTGTTCTATTATAACGCATGGCTGTTGTTAGAGGTTTCAGGAATAGTACTTATTAGTGGGAGAGCATGCTTAGCGCTGTCCTGGTGATGGTGGGTGGTGCAACTCTTGCATCGTGATTGCGTACATATATGTAATGGTTCCACGCGTACCCATGGAGATGGGGAAGGAGTTCCTGAGATGGATCAACAAGAATTTGCCCCGAGGTCACAGTCAGAAGAGCAGCAACCTTTGGAAGAAGAGGGAATAGAATACCCGACTCAGCCGTATTATTGGTCAACCAGGCCCAATACGCCAAAAGATGAGCCTACTTCGCTTTATGACGTGCCAATGGTGCAGAGTGATTCACTCGACGGCTACCAGAACGGATATATGGCCCGGAAAACTGTGGAGGATGCTGGGGATACAAGCCAGCGGGGAGAAAAAATAGATACCAGTGGAAAATTGGCTAAATCACCGCAGGCTCAGCGACAAAAGCAGCAATTTAGTCCTGATGGTGATGCGTATGAATTCCAGTATCGCCCCAACAGGGCAGGTAATCAGCACCGGGGTGTTCCACCATTCGCACGACCACAGTTGAGAAGGAGGAATCCAGCCAGGTGGTTCTGGCTGGTGGTACTGGGATTGATCTTTATCGGTCCTCTTATGCATGTTCTTGGCGTGCTGCTGGCAACGATCGGCGTTATTATTCTTGTTTTGTTCCTGCCGTTTTTGCTGGTTCTGCTAGTGGCCCTTCCTTTTATACTCTTCAGTGTTGGGCGACGTTTGGGGCTCATCGGTAAGCGGCAACGCCGCTGGCGTTATACCAATTCCTGGCGAGGTCCGTGGGGATGGTAGGGAGATTGCGGGAATAGGTGTTTCACAAATACCTCACACCTGTAAGGGGCGAGCGGTCGTGAGGGCGGCGCGAACTTTGCGCGATGGTGTACCCATTTCCCGGTTGTTTTGGTACAATATGTATCATAAGATTACAGTGTAGTTGGTAAAGAGAGACCGTGACTGATAGAGTTGAGAGCACCCCAGAGGTGTTTGATGAGATAGACCTGACTAATGTACGCGAGCTACGCAATGTTCTGTACGCGCTTGGTATGCGCCCTCACAAGTCTTTTGGGCAGAATTTCTTGATTGATCGCTCGGTGCTGGCGAAAATAGTCGAGGCGGCGGAGATCAGTGCAACAGACGAGATATTGGAAGTGGGTGCGGGTACCGGTGTTTTGACACGAGATTTAGCGAGGTATGCCAGGCGCGTGGTAGCGGTCGAATTAGAACGGGATATGCTGGCTTTGCTGGCGAAGACGACACGCAATTACAAGAATGTTGAGTTAATGGCGCGAAACCTGCTTTTTGTTGACCCGGTTGAGGTCTTTAGCGAGGTGCCATATAAACTCGTGGCGAATCTGCCATATTATATTACTGCTCCCACGTTTCGCCATTTCCTGGAAAGCGCCAATCCGCCGCGCCTGCTCGTGGTGATGGTGCAGGAGGAAGTGGCAGAGCGTATCGTTGCAGACCCAGGGGATATGAGTTTACTGGCGGTGAGCATTCAATTTTATGGACGACCGCACATTATCGCGCGTGTCCCCGCGAGCGCGTTTTATCCAGCACCCAAAGTGAACTCGGCCATTCTGCGCGTCGAGGTCAAGGCCGAGGCGCCGTTGACATCCACGGAACGAGATAGTTTCTTTCGTGTTGTGCAGGCTGGCTTCTCTGAACGGCGCAAACAACTGCATAATTCACTTACGCACGGGCTTCACCGCAAAAATGAAGATATAAGGGCGTGGCTTACCGCCGCAAATATTGATACCAGCCGTCGCGCTGAAACGTTAAGCATTGAAGAGTGGCTGCGGTTATGGAAAAACATTCCGACAGTTTGACCGGAAGAAGTAGAAATTGTTTATGACTACAGAGGAGCTATTTTGTGAGACGTGTGGAGCGGCAAATCCGCCCACGGCGCATTTCTGCCAGTACTGCGCCTCACCCCTGCCTTTCACACATGACACAGGCGACCTGCCAGAACAGACATTACTAATTGGTCGTTATCAATTGGTGAGCCGCATAGGTCAGGGAGGCATGGGCGCTGTCTATAAAGCCAGCGATACACGACTTGATGGCCGTCTTGTAGCGATCAAAGAGATGAGCAAGGCGGGGCTACCTCCTGCTCGCCTGGAGGAGGCCGAGGCGGCTTTTGAACGCGAAGCGCGCTTGCTCGGGAAACTGTTGCACCCCAATTTGCCGCGTATTCACGATCACTTTACGGAAAATGATCGCTCCTACCTGGTGATGGATTTCATCGACGGTGAAACGCTGGAGGAGTACCTGGATAAGCGGGGACACGATCCGCTGCCAGTTGAGCAGGTGCTGGATTGGGCTGAACAGTTGTGCGATGTATTGAGTTACCTGCATAATCACCAGCCACCGATCATCTTTCGTGACCTCAAACCGGCCAATGTGATGATCAGCGAGAGCGGACATATCTTCCTGATTGACTTTGGCATCGCACGCCTTTTCAAACCTGGTCAATCTCACGATACGGTTGCGCTGGGTTCACCCGGTTACGCAGCCCCCGAACAGTATGGCAAAGCCCAAAGTACCCCTCGTTCAGACCTCTACAGCCTGGGAGCATTGATACATTGTTTGCTGACGGGCGACGATCCCAGCGAGCGGCCTTTTTTCTTCCGGCCTGCCTCACAGGTCAATCCCGCCATTCCCCCTGGACTTGAGGCACTGCTCCAGCGCATGTTGGAAATGGACGCCGAACGACGACCGGCCAGCGCACAGGAGGTATTGCAGGCGCTGCGCGCTGATGACGCGGCATTACATGTACAACAAGGCCTGAGCAATCAGTATACAACTTCGGCGTCGCGCTTAGGCTATTCCTACGGCCGTACCAGTACCAATTCTACACCATCGGGTGCAGACCTGCTGCTGGAAGAGGCGCACACGCTCTATACACAGAAACGCCTGGGTGAGGCAGAGAAGGTCTACACACAGGCACTCCAACTCAATGGCACAAACCCTCTTGGCTGGCAGGGGCGCGGTTTGACGCAGGGACTGTTGCAGCGCCACACCGAGGCGCTGAACTCGTTTGATCGCGCGCTGCAACTTGACCCGTCGCTGGTTATTTCCTGGAATGGGAAAGGTACGGCGTTGAGTACGCTGCAACGCAACCAGGACGCGCTCGCGGCATTCGACCGGGCATTGAAGCTGGAGCCGAACAATGCCTCCTCCTGGAATGGCAAAGGGGCGGTGCTCAACGCGCTCGGTCGACCTAAAGAGGCACTTGACGCCTTTGATATGGCACTGCGTTTCGATCCACATTTGGCGCAGGCCTGGAATAACAAAGGGCTGGTGTTGAGGCAGCAAAAGCGCTATCAAGAAGCTTTGAGCGCCTTCGATATGGCGTTGACATATGATAAGAATATAGCGACCTCGTGGAGCGGCAAGGCCAGTGTGTTGCACGACATGGGCCACCTACAAGAGGCGCTTGACTGTTACCAACAGGCGATTAACTGCAATCCCCAGCTTGTCTCGGCCTGGAACGGCAAGGGGTCTGTCCTTTATGATCTGGGACGCTACAAACAGGCACTACAAGCTTTCCAGGAGGCCTTGAAACTGGACAAGAACTACGCACCGGCCTGTTACGGTTTGGGCAATGTCTACTTTATCCAGCAAAAACTAAAGTCGGCGCTGGAGATGTTCGATAGGGCGATACGTTGTGATCCCAAATATGCCAAGGCCTGGAACAGGCGCGGCAATGTGCTGAACGACATGGGTCAGCGCGGCGAGGCGCTCAAATCGTATGACCTGGCGCTGCGTTTCGATCCGCGTTTCGCATCGGCCTGGAATGGCAAGGCGGGCGTCTACGCGCAACTTGAGCGCTATACCGAGGCCCTGCACGCCTACGAAAACGCGCTGAGAATCAATCCAAATTTCGCGCAGGCGTGGAATGGACAGGGCAATACCTTCTACCATTTGAACAATTATGCCCAGGCACTGGGGGCATATGAGCGCGCCGTGAAGCTGAATCCCCAGATGGCTTCCGCCTGGCATAACCTCTCACTGGTCCTCAAGAGATTAAAGCGCAACCAGGAAGCGCTAGATGCCGCTGAACAGGCGATTCGCCTCGCGCCCAACGATCCCGACAATTGGATACGCAAAGCGGAGGCGCTCAAGAGTATGCGCCGCTCAAGAGATGCAAAGGATGCCGAGAAGCAGGCTTTACGATTGCGAGGGGCGGTGAGGTAACCACTTCTACAGCGTCAAATCGTCTTTTGAAAGGGAAAACGCATGACAATGACTGATCGCTCGACTGTTGTCGGCGTCTTTGCAGATCGGGTGCAAGCAGAGCGAGCAATAGAGGCACTTCGTCGCGCCGGGTTCACCGATGAGCAGATCGGGTTTGTGAGACGAAGAGTAGATACAGATACAGCCAGCGATGAGGCGATGGCCAATGAAGGTACGAAAATTAGCAGCGGCGTTATCGGTGGTGGGGCGCTGGGTGGCATACTGGGCGCGGTAGCGGCACTCTTGATTCCTGGTTTAGGACCAGCGGTTGCGGGCGGCATACTGGTGGCGGCACTGGGTGGAGCGGCCATAGGAGCGGCGGCAGGTGGAATCCTTAGCGCGCTCACCGGCATGGGAGTACCGGAAGAGGAAGCCCGTTACTATCAGGGTGAGTTTAATGCGGGCAACATGCTCGTTACGGTGCAGGCTGCCGGTCGCCAACAGGAAGCAATAGCTATTATGCAACAGTACGGCGCCTACGATGCGACTTCTCGCGCAGGCACATACACTGCGAATGCCGCGACTGGGAATTACGACCCGACTAGAGCGACAGGAGGAACCACCGTGAATTACGACCCAACCGCAACAGAGGGATCTTACGATCCTAACGTTGCTCCCGCTCCCGATACGTATGATCCTACTGCCCCGGCGGGAAGGACGGCTAATCCCAATGCTGCTCCTGGTACTACGTTTGATCCCGCCGCTCCAGAGGGGCCATATGATGCCAGCGCTGCTCCCACGCCTGGTACCTATGATCCTACAGCTCCAACGCAAACCACGAATGCTAATGCTGCTCCTGGTACGGTTGATGTCAATGCGCCAGAGAGACCGGCTAATCCCAGCGTTGCTCCGGACACGTATGATCCCACGACTCGCTCTCCAGGAAAT
>CATPCK010000761.1 GCA_955652655.1 uncultured Ktedonobacteraceae bacterium
CCATTGACTATCCTGAAACTCTCACGTACAATAGTAGTACTGAATGAGAACCGCATGAACTGGTTCATCATTCTCATACCTGGGCCTAGAAACTGACTGTCAGAACTAAACGTATCTATCTGTAGTGTGTGTTCTCTGTATCACGTAGTTCGTTTTTTGTGTGAAAGGGCAAGCGCGAAAACGCGAGCGTAGCCCCTAACAAAAGTTTGTTGAAAGTTGCCAACAAGAACGGCGTAATCTACGAAGGAGGAACGACTGTGGGAATGTTACGGGTGATGTCAAGGCGCGGAGATGACCGTGTCACCTGGGACGAGCAGAAAGTTCTGGCGGGTGATCCCGAAGCAACTGCTGCTGTTCGAGAAGCTGAACGCATCTTTACCCAGGAACGGACAAAAGGTTCCACTGCATTCCGAGTTGAACCTGGGAAACCAACACAGCGCATCGAGCAGTTTGACTCCACTGCCGAGCAGATAGTCATGGTCCCGCGAGTCGTTGGCGGATGAGCTTCATCACTCAGGTGTTTGCAACCCTGGGTTGGATTGTCATCGCTCCCCTCGCTATTTCACCACTAGTATGGTTACTTTTACAGCCATACTTTAGAGGGTGGTCGCGTGCGGAACGACGAGCGGCTGATCTTTTACGCGATACGCTTACACCAGAGCAATTTCGCCAGCTGGTATGGCGAGGCTATCTTGAGGTTCCTAGCCCTACTGAACCACGGCGTGTGTATCGTGTGCCACGAACAAAGGGCTATATCCAGGTAATCGAAAACGGCCGTGCGGTCATGCGTCTTTGTGTACAACCAGTAGAATGTTTGCCCGACGCGGATGTTGTTGTCCTTCATAAGCTTATGATTGAAGCAAATGAAGAAACGTATCTCCAAAAGGCGAACAAATACGTATGCATCGAATAGAAAGGTATCAGGAGCATATAGAAAGTTAGTTCATTTCGCTCTGTAAACTACAGGTATTGCTTGCACAACCCAGGTATCACTTAAAGAAAAGCAGGAGCACAGTTTCGCGCTCCTGCTTTTCTATTCTTCCTCATCTTCCTCTTCTATCACCTGTACAATTTCATGATAACCATTCTGCTTCACACAGGCATGTGGGCCTCCATCAAGTGGTGCCCCGCAGAGAGGGCATACGGGCCGTCCACCGGTCATCAACAAATTAATGGTCCCTGCCAGTTCTTGTGCTTGTTGCTGTGAAAACTGGAAAGCTATGGCCTCATCCTCCTGGACCAGCAACTGCGGCTCCTCCTGCTCCAGTTCCATGATTATTTCGACTGGCGTTACAGTAAACGTGAAGCTTTCATCTCGCTCATCATATGTCAGGCCCATCTGGGACGAACGCAAGTCGTATTCGGGAGCTGAGAGAAAATCTGCCGGTAATCCGGCAGGAGCAGGACGGCCTCCAGCCTGTGCCTCTGTGCGTAAAACCTGTCCCTCGGTCAGCTGTGCCAGGACCTGATCTAACGTCAGGGAGAGGCGGTTGAGTTGCTCCTTCTCCATCCAGATTACGGCGGAGCCGCGTCTACTCTGTACATACAGGCAGAAGCGACGCTGACCCGGTTGGCCTACGGTCGCCGCGCCCAGTATTTCTAAAGAACCCAGATCCGTACTCATGCTTTCACCTAAATCGCGCCAGGATGCCCCGTGCCTTCAGGCCAGGGAGGAATGGCGCGTTCCTTCTTTGGGGCAAGGGAGGGGTGGCCTCCCTGCCCGGGAACAACTACGCGACAGTATATTCATATCCATCTCCTCTTTGGATGAGATGAACGTAGCTCGCGCTAATCCCATCCATGTCTTTATCGCGCGTTTTGATGGAGAACGAGCCACTTTTGCGCACCTGCACGCGCCCCACATGGATACCCGCTGTTTTGAGTTTGGCCGGCACGACGGCCCGCACCCGGTCGCCCGTCTTCAAGCCGCGTACCTGCCTCTGCCGCATCTTATACCCACGCGGGAATCCTTGCTTCGTCCGGTGGCCTTGATCGTTAGCGTTCTGAGCTTGCCCGGCCTGACGCCCGCCAGATCCCCGATGCACAGGGCATCGAGGGCATGGGTCTTCTCGACTCCGAAGCGCGCCCGGTTCCACCTGGTCCGCCCGCCCGTCCAGGTCCCAATAGGCAGATCACAACCGCGCAGGGCCTCAACCAGCTTGAACCTGGTCGCGTTGACCGCTGCCGCGTCCTTGAGGGGGCGTTTAGCTTGCACCTCCACCTCTGGATGGCCGAACTCAAGGGCCGTCTGGTTCCCTTTGGCCGCGTTGCAGCCGTGACAGGCCAACGCCAGATTCGTGATGCGCTCAGAGCCTCCTCGACTGCGTGGAAGGATGTGGTCAAGCTCGAAAGGGCAGCCAGTCTTCCGGCAGTAGGCACAGCGATACTCGTACTTGATGAGGATGTACGCCCTGGTCTCCCATCCAGCACGCGCGCCTTGCTGATATTGGGTGCCGCTGATCTCCGGGTTCTGCAAGAGCTGGGTGTCGAATCTGACGCGCTCCACCTCGATGCGGTTCGCAGGCGACCAGCGAGTGAGCCTGTGCGCCCAGGTGACGGCATTGCCAACCCTGGAGAGCAGGGACGGTGGCAACCAGCCACCAGGAATCCTCCGGTTGTCGAAGCGGGGCGCTCGGTACCGCAGGTTAACGCATCGGCGGCGTCTGCGGGCGTTTCTTTGCGTGACTTTGTGCGCATGGACCTGTTCGCCCCGGTGGCTGACTTCGCAGAGAAAAACGGCATGATGGACTACTCCCTCCTCCGTTTGCTCCACGCGGGCCAGCGTGATGCCTGTCGTCTTCGACCCCGGATCGACTTTGAGCGCGAGAGGTTGGAGCGCAGCGTCTTCCACACGCCGGTCTTTGAGTCGAATGACGAACGGCTGCACCCGATGCACCACGGCACGGCCCCGCTTGAGCAGGAGTCGCGCCCGTTTGGGCGTACAGGGCATCAGTGGATGTTTCTTCTGATCTAACACGAAAACCATGGCTGTTCCTTTCTTCTCCGGCAAGGGAGAAGACCCCGTAAGGGGCTGTCTGACGAGTCCGGGCAGGCTTTCCCGGACTGCTCTTCTCGCCCATGTTGGAAAGGTTTGTTGGGTCCAGAGCACCGTCCCCACCCCTGCGGAACTTTTAACCCTGGACGGGAGAGCGTCAGATTGAAGAAGCGTCTGACGGTCCCATGACCCTCCCAACGGAGTGCCCGCTCTTGGCGGCCTACGCCATTGGGCACTGAGGCTGGACACTACGGGGCTGGCAAACCTCAATCCGGAGATTTCGGCTTGCCAGCCCCCGGATTACATCCGGGGGTTCGTGACCTCTCTACGCGAGCTAGTACCCGCGCTGGGGGTCATACCGGTTGAGCAGCGGTTGACCCGCGCGATAGCGCCGCAAATTCTCCGCGAAAAGGCGGGTGAGCCGTGCATCATAATGCACGCTCACACCCGAAATATGGGGCGTCAAAATCACATTGGGCAACGCAAACAGCGGGCTGTCAGCCGGCAGTGGCTCCTCAGTTGCCACATCGAGTCCAGCTCCAGCAATCCATCTCGCTTGCAGCGCGCGTATGAGTGCTGCCTCATCGATGACGCGGCCCCGTGCGACGTTCACAAGGTACGCATTTTTTCGCATCACGCGCAGTTCCTCCTCACCAATCAGCCCATTGGTTTCGGAAGTCAATGGCACCGTCAATACAACATAATCGCTCTCGCGGAGCACATCGTGCAGCCGCTTTATAGGATAGAGCTGATCCACGTCAGGGTCGTTCTCGCTTTCACCGACTGAACGGCGCGTCGCCAGCACCCGCATGCCAAAAGCTCGTCCCAACTGGGCAACGCGGCGCCCAATATGCCCCAGGCCGATAACTGCCAGCGTCTGATCCGCCAGTTCGCGTCCACTTAAATTATACCAGTTCGCACTGCGCGGCCAGATGTGGCGTTCCTGGAGACGCACCATCTCTGGCCAGTTGCGGTTGAACATGAGCATGCTGCCAAAGACATATTCGCTGATGATTGTCGCATGAATACCTGTCGCGGTCGTCACAACCACGCCGCTATCGGGATCAAGCACTCCTGTTGGTCGAAGTCCATCGACGCCCGCGCCAGAGCATTGCAGCCAGCGCAAATGAGGAGCCAGTTCACGCCACTTAACCGGCATCCAATAGGAACATACAACATCAGCTTCCTGCAAACGGGTCTGAAATTCTTCCGCGCGTGCGATACACACCACGTCCGCGCTTGCTGCTTCGCGCAATATTTTCTGCGACTCCGGGGAAAATTGATAGGTACTTACCACTTTTAGACCATCAGTCATGGCCGCTTTTTCTCCTTGAAAGACCTGTATAGTAGAAATATAGTTTGTTTGGGTGCATTTCTTTAGTCTACACGAATTATAACTCGTTGTGTCTAGGGTAGCTGACAGGTGCTCTTTTTGCAAGCTATCATAGACTATCCCCATCTTTGCAACCGGATTCGTACGGGACAAAAAGAACAGCATCAAGAAGAGATCACAGACGGTCAAGCACCCCCGCATAGAATGCGGGGGCTTGTGAAGCGAACCGACTTGCCATCGGGGAACCAACGAGGGCAACTGCGAGACTAGCTTGTCCAAGCTCCGGAAGGGGCGTTTGAAGGAAGCTGAACGATCTGGGCGTGGCAGCCCACGGCAACGAGCGAGACGCCTCCCTAATTCCGCTCCTCTTGGGTCGTCAGCAGCGAAGGGAACATAGTCACTCGAAAGAGG
>CATPCK010000762.1 GCA_955652655.1 uncultured Ktedonobacteraceae bacterium
CCTGCAGGCAGCAAAGTCAACAGCGCAGACCCCAAAAAACCTTGTGAACTGCCGCAGGCAGTTCGCATTGCAAGACACCAAAACTCCCTTTTGAATTCTTGCAATGGATGTGTCATACTATCCAGTAGTTGGAAGAAATCAGTTATTTCGTGGAAATCACTCATAGGGTACGGCCAGGTCAGAAAACTATTGGTTGCCCGGAGAGGTGAAGGTCAATAAATATGGCGCAATCTGATATACGAGTGAACATAGAAGGCCTTTCTCAAGGCCAGGGACACGGATCTCAACCAGTCGATCTCACCGAGCGAAGGTTGCGCCGCGTGGGTGCCTGGTTTCTACTCTTTCTGGTATTGCAAGCAGAGCTTGGATTGGCGTGGGATAGGAACTGGCATGATACCATCGGACGAGATACCTTCTGGATACCGCCACATATTATGATGTACACAGGGATAGGAGCGGCAGGTCTCGTGGCTCTAAGTGTAGTACTGCTCGATACCCTGCGCTACTATAGAAAGGCGCCAGGAGTTGACGACGCTTCGACAGTGCCCATCTTCTGGATATTCCACGCGCCAATCGGTTTTATCATCCTGGGTTTTGGAGCCTTAATCGACCTGGTGGCCGCACCCTTTGATAACTGGTGGCATTCTTTGTATGGAATCGATGTGACGCTGTGGTCTCCCTTCCACCTGATGGGAACTGTTGGTGGGTTAATTGAAGGACTGGGTATCATCTATATATTTGCTTCAGAAGTTGCCGTTGAGCGGCGGAAAGAGCCTCCTCCACGTCACTTCCTGGGGCTGAATGGGCTTGAATGGGGAGTGTTGGCAATCTTCGCCGGGTTTATGGAACTGATACTGCCGACATTGACCGCGTTCAACTCTATAGCGCTTGGTACCTCGCAATGGCTACTTCTGACGTACCCCCTTCCGCTGGCTTTACTCGCTGGATCCTGTTTAATCGGCCTGACCAATTTCATACGCAAACCGGGCAGTGCAATCGTGGCGGCCCTGCTTCTCTGGATGCTGGCGCTGGGAACGCAGGCCTTCGTACCATGGGCATTGCATACCTTTGTATCAGTGTATGGATTCAGGTTTCGCTACGCGGACCGTTTATCTGCCTACAACCTCGTCCTTGCCCTTCTACCACTGCTTTACCTGATTTCAGCAGTGATGGTTGAAGGCTTCGCCTACTGGCAACGCCGACGCGGCAAGTCAATTGAGGAACCCCTGCGAGGGATGTGGGTGTGGTTCCTTGGGATCCTCATAGGATTGACAGCTTTGCTAATCCCACCTGCAGTAATGCATCTTCTCATGGTGTTTATACCGCTCGATAAACTCCCCTGGGGGACGGCAGTGCTTGCGCCCGATTGGCTCAGTATACTATTTTCGGCTCCTCTCGCACTTTTGGCAGGAGTAATAGCCGCGATAGGTGGAGCGGCTTTTGGCGAAATTTGGTATCGCTGTAATGGACAATAGAGCATTATATCTTTAGCTCTCGCGAATTCGTATGTATTATAAGCAATAAACCACTATCAAGGGAGACCTTGGCCTGTTCCTGTTCCAGGACATTGCTCACGCCTCGTGGCTTGCCAAAGTGCAGCGTCTCCCCGTGCAATGGATAGTATAGCCCCACTGTGCGTACCCCTGTGGCCTCGGTGGTCAGTGGCAATAACGAGAGCAGGTCGCCGGGTTGTCCCTCGATGGAGGTATGTCCCTGGCCGCGCAGTAGCCAGCACATCGCCGGTCCGTCAACGATGCGTAACGGCACAGCCTCAAAACCTGCCAGCAGCAGTATATTCGCCATCGTGTGATCGAAGCGTTCACCGCCCAGGGCACCAAGCAGGGTGATAGTGCTGGCCCCTTCCTCTTTCGCTGCCTGGACGGCAAGCTCGGTATCGGTCTCATTTTTTTCAACCGCAGCCTGTACTATGCGACTGCCTCGCGTTTTCAGTGCTTGTAATCGAGGAGCATCTAGCGAGTCGAAGTCTCCTACAATGATGGTAGGAGTGCAGCCGTATTGGAGCGCGGTTGCTGCTCCACTATCGGCGGCGATGACGAGATTGGCGGAAGCAATGGCAGCAGCAACGGCTTCTCCTGGCTGTACAGTTCCGCCAGCAAATATCACAGCGTGCATATGATGTATAATCCTTATTTGCGGATCATAAGTGAGTGCAGGATGAGGTTGCCCATCGAACGTGTTTCCCTTCAGCAGCCTTATATTTCAAATGTTTGCGTCAATTCTACCATAGAACGAGAGAACAAAGCAGAGGTCATTTGACGCTGAGTTCTTGTTCTTCCTCTTGCTAAGCCGGAGCCGCTGTACTGGATAAAGCTGCTCGACTGCACTCGATAGGCGTTTGCTCATGGGCAAGCGTGAGCGGAAGACACTTACAAGCGTGCTGGTTCTGCAAGGTCCCTCTCCGCTGGTTTGCGCCACATCCACCCGGCTCCCGCGACCATCAGGCTGAGAAGAGCACCGATGAGCAGGGCGAGGGAAGCCCCGCAGAGACCTGACAGCCAGCCAAGCAGCAGATATCCCAGCGGGAGGCTTCCATCGAAGAAGAGCACCTGCACGCTCGTGACGCGCCCGCGCAGGTGGTCCGGGGTAACAATCTGGAGCGTAGTCAGGGCCTGCGCGGCAAAGGCGTTCTCCATAAAGCCAACACTCGCGATGAGCACCAATGACAGGAGATAGATACGCGAGACCGCAAAAACCGCCTCCAACACCCCGAAGACCAGCATGCCGATCAGCACGCGGCGGATCGCTGACTTCTGGTTGCTCCAGGCCAGCCATAGCGCCGAGAGCAACGCGCCAACGCCGAGCGCAGCAGAGAGCAAGCCAAAGCCCGTTGCTCCCACATGCAGCACGTCTGTGGCGAAGAGGGGGAGCACGACGTTGAAGTTCGAGCCAAAGATCAACACCAGGCCTACCACCATGATCAACACCAACACTGCGGGCGTTTTCCAGACATAGCCTACGCCCTCGCGCAGGCTATGCCAGGTGTTCTGCCGCTCGCCCACGCTTCTGTGTTGAAGCGCCTGGGCATGCAGAGCTTTCCTCTTGATCAGCGTCAGGCCCACAATCACTGGGAGAAAGCTGAGCGCATTGAGCAGAAAGAGCATGGTCACAGAGCTTTCGGCAATGATGATGCCTCCAAGACCAGGACCCACAATGCGCGCCAGAGTAGAGAGGGAGGAGTTCAGAGCAACAGCATTGGGCAGGTCCTCGCGCCCGACCAGCTCGACGAGAAACGCTCGGCTCGTCGGCAGATACAGGCTGTTCGTGAGCCCCAGCAGCATCGCCAGGACATACAGATGCCAGAGCTGGACGGTGCCGATCGCGATCATTGCCCAGAGGAGCAGCGCCTGGATCATGGCAGCTGCTTGGGTCAAGAGCAAGACGCGCCTTTTGGGCCAGCGATCGGCAAAGACCCCTCCGACGATCGAGAAGAGCAGCACCGGCAGAGATTGCAGCGCGCCCACCAGACCGAGCTGCCAGGCGCTGTGGGTCAGCTCCAGCACCAGCCAGGCTTGCCCGATGATTTGCATCCAGGTGCCGATCAGCGAGATCATCTGGCCAAACCAGAAAAGACGAAAATTGCGCTGTCGTAATGAGGCAAAGGCCCGCAGCAAGCCTTTGCCCGGAGGCTTGAGCGGGAGGATCACGGGCGTTTCCCGCTCCGGGACGCTCGAAGACTCAGCCTGTCCCTGAGAGCCAGGAGAGTGCTTTTTCATGTCGGCAGTCCCTTCTCGTGTTCATGAAGAGGTTTTTCCTCCGCATCCCTCTACCTTAAGATCAAATAATTGGCGAATCCAGTCTATTAGTTTTTCAGCATGTGGAGCATTAGCTTTGAGATAACGTTTGGTGATGGCTTGTCCCATTGGTTTTCCTGGTTCTTCCTGCCAGGCAAGCCAGGTATGAATATTCGCTTTCATTTCTTGCGTTTGTGGGAAACGACGATCCTTTGCAATAACCTGCTGTACAATATCTTGTGCCATTGGCCATAGGATATCTCCTGTTGGAATCAGCAAGCTCATAAAATCCTCCAGCATACCGGGGATAGTATTATCAGGCATAAGCCAGAGGCCCACGATAGGCCGGCCTTCTTGCTTCAGTGTTGTACCTTCAGGATCAGGATAACGTGGCACGGTAGTATAACCTGCTTCGATCAATTTATCACGCAAAGATTGCCAACGAATTGCCATGTCAGTATCAGCATCTACAACAATACCAAGCCGTGCCAAACCGCTTCGGTCAAGCTCAACATCTAGTTCATCTAAAAGTCTATGAATTCCGACTTTATACTCGATTTTGATTTGGTTATCAAGTTGGTAATGCCGCAACAGATGAAAAAATACTTGTGCATCATCTTGACCTTCAACTAGCAAGTAGTTTAAGAGCTTGTCTCCCTTGATTTGATCACTGCTCATGTTCAACGTACCTCAATCCGTTCACGGGTAGCAATCCCTAATCGCCGTTCATCAAACAGCGTGGCAACAATCTTATCTTTTTTACTTTCCAGGCGGATGAGCACTCCTTCATTTTGTGCATCTTCCTGGGCAGCCTTCTGGAATGCTTCAACGCAATCCCAACTGTGCGTGGTGGCAAACACCTGAACGTCGAGACGATGAGCTACCTGGAAGATGAGTCGCCATAAATCTGGTTGCACTGTATAGTGGAGGCCATTTTCGAACTCATCGATGAGAAGTATTCCATCTCTGGCATTGACGAGCGCTAACGAGATGCCAAGAGCGCGAAGCATCCCATCGCCGAGGCTGTATAAAGGAAGCGGCTCATCACTATCCTTGATCTTTACAATGGGAATACGCTCCCCGCCGGAAAGCGGAGTGCTTATAAAATTGAGATTGACCAGCCCTGGGGCGATGAGACGGAGTGCAGCCAGCACATCAGCTTCGAATTTCGTCAAAGCAATACCATCCCACAATTCAATGAGACGATGCCCACTTAATCCATGTGCTGGCGTGAGCACACATGGAATTTCGTTAGAGTTCAACCTAAGTATACCTTGACGAAGCGATGGATCAATAGGATAACTCAGGGTAGCTCCGGCAGCCTGGATAGTGAAACGAGGAGCCAGGTTATCAGCAGTATAATCTTCTCTCGGCTCTAGCAGCCTTGCGTGAAGAGTACCATCGCGGGTTTCTGTTATAGACCAATCAATAGCGATAGAAAGCATCTCTTGCGGTGAATTAAGGGGGCCGATCTGGATAGGCTGAAGCCCTGGTTTGATATCATTGCGCCCGTAGAACAGGTACTTGAGGGCGACGAGCATATCTCTGACATTGACAAACGGCTGTTTTACCTCATGGCGAGTTCTCATGATTTCCCAGATGAATGTTGGCGTTGAAGCCCGACTGGCATACAACTGTAATGCCTCCAGCAGGCTCGTTTTCCCAACATTGTTTTTGCCGACGAGAAGGTTGACCCGGCCGAGATGCTCTATTTTCAGGTGGTGGAATGCGCGGAAATTGCGGATCTCAAGTGAGTTCAGGATGAGGGTCTCCATTGTAAGTTTTTCCTCCAGTGTTGGTGTAGATGAAGTTCGTTCAAGTCGATCTTCTCTTGTTACAAGCTGGCCTTCTCCTAAAGGGCTTGTTTCTCTTGTCGAAGCAGGATCGGTACTTCTTCTGGTGTCATGCTGCTACTGTATCCGCTTTGGCCTTGCTTGGCAAGCCTTTCAAGGCTTGTGTATAGTTATGAATAGTTATGATATACTTTGCTAAGTTCTCTGAGTAAATCACATTTCAGGCAGAATACAGGAGAAACAATGGAAACACAAGACCAGGATATTATGGTTGGTATAAGTCCTGAGCTCTATCAACAAGTCAAGATTGTTGCTGCTCAGAAAAACCTTTCTATCCGGGAGTACCTCGAAGAAGTCCTCGAGGGAATTATGTCTCGTGAGACAAGTACCTCACAAGAGCAAGGGCGTCCTATGACTCATGAAACATTTGAAGAATTACGTCAATTACGTGAGCGCATCAAACGAAAACATCCCGGACAAACCTTTGACGATTCCACCGAACTTATCAGGCAGATGCGTGAAGAACGCTCTCAGTATCTGGCTGACTGACTGACTAAATTTATCCAATTTCCCTCTAGATGAATGCTCTCTACTTACTACGTCTCTTCCCTGATGGCCCTCTTTATCTGGTAATACTTTGAGGGTCGTTACCAGCCAGTCCAGAACCCGCGCAACAGTTGCCGGCCATCGACGTTGAAGGAGGCGGTGGCTACGTCGAGCGAGTGTCCCCAGTGGTGGCGCAAGAGGTCATTGAGGACATCAGCCAATTTATGTTGGTGGTTGTCGATGACGAATGGGATGGTCATCATGTGGCCTCGATTTGTGCGATGGAAATGGGTAGTGTTCTGCCTGATTTTGCGACATAATTTTTTACTCAGCATCAACGCACCTCAATCATGAGTTTTCACAACATCATCCAGATAGCGGAACATCCCTGAGGGCCGATCAATCGGCCATGTGCGCGGTCAACCGGCACCTACGGGTGATTCATTTGTCAAAGTGCATCATTGCGTCACATACTATTTCTCAGGCTATGGAAAGGAAGCGGAATGAGATTGACCCGACCCAGGCGCTCTATCTGTAGATGTTGGAAGCTACGAAAATTACGGATTTCAAGTGAGTTAAGGCTTTCCGTGCTAAACGTTGTAAAACTCTCGGCTGGGCCTAACTGGCCCTTATGCATATGAGCTTGCTCCCTTACCTGATATACATTTCTCCTGCAAAGAATCGATCCCTGATGTCATTTGACTTGATTAATGGCTCTTACACTGCTTTTCTTTTGGTGATAAAATATCGTCGGTAGAGTATCTTGAAAACCTTCAACCGCTCCAGCAGTGATTTCTCAAACGTGTTCAAGGAGAATCGGTATGATGGAAAGCACGAGGACCACGAATGGCGCTGGCCAACGGGAAACGGACCAGTCGTCTCGCCCTTCCCAAAACAGCTCTAACGTACCAAACAGACGCCCTGGAGGGTCTGCACCGCAAGGAAAGTCCCCCGATAGGCGAGGCTTCTGGCTGCAATGGCTCATCTTCATCGTCGTCGTCAATCTGATCTTCTACGCTCCGCTCATCTTTAGTTCATTGAGTGGGCAGCAGTCGACAATCCATCTGTCCTACACCAGCTTCCTTCAGCAGGTGCAGCAGGGCAATGTGAAGGACGTAACGCTCACAGGCAATGCTATTTCCGGCGACTTCAAAACGCCTCTTCATCAGCCGCAAAGCGGCAGCGGGAACAACACGGCTACGTATCCGCAATTCACAAGCTATGCGCCAGAAACGGGCGATCCCAACTTGCTCCCCTTGCTCGAGAAAAACGGTGTCCAGGTCACCGCTCAGCCCGTGCAGATTCCCTGGTGGCAGACGGCCCTGACGATCCTGCTCAATGCTTTACCCATCTTGCTGCTGGTTTACTTTGGCTACATGCTCCTGCGCAACATGCGGCAGTCGCAGCAAGGAGGAGGCATCTTTGGAGTGGGGCGCAGCCGCGCCAAACTCTACAACGAAGAGCGTCCATCGACGACCTTCGCCGATGTGGCGGGTGTCGACGAAGCCAAGCAGGACTTGCGCGAGGTGATCGACTTCCTGCGCAATCCACAGCGCTACCTGGCGATTGGGGCACATATTCCCAAAGGCGTGCTGCTGGTCGGTCCTCCAGGCACGGGGAAGACCTTGCTCGCACGTGCAGTCGCAGGCGAGGCTGGTGTTCCTTTCTTTAGCGCCAGTGCCACCAGCTTTGTCGAACTGTTCGTCGGCGTGGGAGCCAGCCGGGTGCGTGACCTGTTTGAGCAGGCCAAGAACAACGCTCCCTGCATCGTCTTTATCGACGAGATCGACGCGATCGGGCGAACGCGCAGTGGCGCCGCGGCGTTTGCGAGCAATGATGAGCGTGAACAGACGCTGGAGCAACTGCTCGTGGAGTTGGATGGCTTCGAGTCGCGCGATGCCATTGTGGTGCTTGCCGCCACGAACCGCCCTGACGTGCTCGATCCCGCCTTGCTGCGGCCGGGGCGTTTCGACCGGCAGGTCACGGTGGATCTGCCTGAACGACGTGGGCGCGAAGCCATCCTGCGCATCCATACGCGCAAGGTCCCCCTGGCGCCTGATGTCAACCTGGAGGACCTGGCACGTGTGACACCAGGCTTCTCGGGAGCAGACCTGGAAAACCTGGTGAACGAGGCGGCGCTGGCTGCGGCACGTCGAGGCCAGGCGCAGGTGGCGCGCCTCGACTTCGAGGATGCGCTCGACAAACTCCTGCTGGGAGGCAAACGGGAAGCCTTGATGGATGAACGGGAGCGCCGGATCGTGGCCTACCATGAAGGCGGGCACGCGCTGGTGGCAGCGCTGCTGCCCGATGTCGATCCGCTGTACAAAGTGACGATTGTGCCACGCGGACGCGCGCTCGGTGTCACCCAGTTCCTGCCAGAAGGTGACCGGCGCAACTTACCGCGCACCTACCTGATGGAGCGCCTGGCCGTGGCCCTGGGCGGTCGCAGCGCGGAGGAACTCGCTCTGGGAGAGATCACCTCGGGTGCGGAGAACGACCTCAAGGAAGCCACGCAGTTGGCACGGCGCATGGTGAGTGCGTGGGGCATGGGCGAGCAAACAGGTCCGGTGGTCTATGACCTGGCGAGCAATAGTTCCTCCCTCAACCAGCAACCGCTAGAAGACCACAATCGGGTGTACTCGGAGGCGACGGCACAGCGCCTGGATAGCGAGGTCGAGCAGCTAATTACGCAAGCTCATCAGCAGGCTCGAAGTGTCTTGACCGAGCACCGCGATGCCCTGGAACGCCTGGCGCAGGCCCTGCTGCAAGAAGAGGTGCTAGAGCGCAACCAGGTGCTTGCCATCGTGAATGGAGCGCAGAAAACACAGGGTGGTGCAGGTGGCGAGAAAGCATCCCAGAGGACGCCACTTCCAGGGAGCTAGAAATCATTCATATCTCGCCAGTACCGACTCTGGCGCATGATATTTTTGAATGGTCTCCTATCTCGTTTGTGGTGCTTACCGGGGGGCACCCATTTGGGTGGTCTCAGATAGCGGAAATCCTCGCGCCAGACCCTGTCGGGCTGCTGCTGTTCGTCAACCTCTTTCCCAATTGGCAGTTGGACTTCGAGTATGAGCGCGAGCTGCAAGCGGTGGCCGCCGCGCGGTTCTTAGAGGAGCTCGCTCACCTGCGCACACAGCATACTTTAGCATTCAGCAGGGCTAAGGCAATACCCAAATTGCGCCACTTACTATTTCTCAGGCTATGGGAAGGAAGCGGAATCATGCAGATTGACTCGACCCGGGCACTCTATCTGTAGGGTGTTGGAAGCCACGAAATTTGCGGATTATAAGTGAGCTCAGGATGAGGTTGCCCATCGAACGTGTTTCCCTTCAGCAGCCTGATATTTGTTTGCGTCTATTCTACCATAGAACGAAAGAACAAAGCAGAAGTCATTTGACGTTGATCCATGCTGCGGCTTCCTTTTGCAGTTCGTCAGCAATGTGGAGTCCTGCTCCTGTGCACGCTTTCCCCCACCTGCCTGGGCGACGCAAGCGTCCCCTCCCTTCTCCTCGCCACCCCCGCCCCTATGGGTATGAAGGCGCTTCCGAAGGGACATCACAAAAAACCTACCCGTGTAAAGTCAGACGCCACCATACTCCACAAGACCACTTGACCCTGCTCTAGTTCCAGAGACACGCGTCGCTCTGGCCCTTGACAATCACTATCTCCCCATGCTATAATCGTAACGTACAGTACGTTACGATTATGAGGCTAGCGCCAATGGAACACAGGCAGAACAGACGCACCCAACAGACACGCGAGCGGCTTCGTGCCGCCGCCCACCGGCTCTTTCTCCAGCAGGGGTACCTGGCGACAAGCATCGATGCCATCCTGGCGGAGGCGGGTATTTCCTCGAAGGAGACCCTCTACCGCCACTATGCCAACAAGGAGGCACTCTTTGTCGATGTCCTGAGCCACCTGACGATGGAGCAGCCGGGCTTTTCCGAGAAGCTCGCGGCCCTACCCACGCCCCATGATCTGCCATCGCTGCGCCAGGCACTCACGACACTGGCCCGCGAGATTCTATCAATGATGAGCCAGCCCGGCTATCTACCCCTGGTGCGTATGATCATCGCCGAAGCGCCGCGCTTCCCGCAGCTCGGCACCCTGTTTTTCTCGACCGTCACACAGCGCGGTCTCGCCATTATCACCGCGCTGCTGCAAGCTGCCAGGGAGCAACAGATCATCGCCGACATTGACTTCGACGCCGTGACGCACACGTTGCTTGGCGGGCTGTTAACCTATGTCATCATGAGCCTCGTGCTTGCGGAGGAACAGGCGCAACCTCCGGCACTCGACCGCGCTGACGCGGTCGTCGAGGTCATCATGCGCGCATTGACACCGTAGAAGTTGGCTCTGGCCTTTTTTCAAGGAGGATATGATGTTTCCTAATCGAATACGTATCTTTAATAAGTACGTCACTAATAGGATATTACGCGGGTTTGCGAGCTTTTCCCACGGCCCGTTTGCGATCATTCGTCACGTTGGCCGTCGAAGCGGAAAGCCGTATGAGACGGTGATCATGGTTTGGCCGATGGGAGAGGGTTTTGTGATTGCGTTAACGTATGGGCCAAAGGTGGATTGGTATCGCAACATTCTGGCTGCTGGCGGCTGTACAGTGTTCTGGCATAGAAGGGTTTATGCTGTCGGGAAACCGGAACCGGTCGATGTCAAAACAGCCCTGCCAGCGTTTTCTCCGCTGCACCAGTTCATCTTGCGGTTGATTGGTATTCAGGATTTTGTGCGGGTGAAGTTCACCGTTCCTGAGCCAGCCACACCGCGGGAGGCTGCGCGTCCTCATTTTAAGGCTTAGGCAAGGTTCAAATGAACGTGACAGTTCCTCCTCAACAGCAAGGTCCAGCCCTGTCATGCTGAGCGCAGCGAAGCATCTGTCTGCCAATCGCGAGAGACCCTTCGCTTTGCTCTGGGTGACACAGGGGGGACTGTTCAACCTGTCAAGAACGATTCATCCACATTGAACCTTGCCTTAGGAAAAATAGTATCAATGCTTTTCGTGAGAATCATAGCAGGAAGCGCAGAGGATGGAAATACTTCATTAGAAGCAACACTTGACATCTTATTCTTTAGACAATATACTTGATGTAATCCTTATACTAAGGCTTAATTTAAGCTCCAATGGAGGAGCGCTTTCCGCCAGTGTCATCAACAGAAATAGCGAAATCCTTTTCAGTGGACAGAAGGAAAGACTAAGTAGTACTGATTCCGCCTTTCCTTTTATTATCTATCAAGGAGGATTACTATGTTTCGAGTGGCTTTCCGGCCAAAGGTGTCAATTGTTTTCATGCTGGCTGCTTTATTAGCAAGTGTAACGCTACTGGTACAACCCTCTCAAGCGTCTGCGACGGCATCCGGCAGGAATGGAGTAAGTGTCTGGCTGACTACAGCCAATTTGCAGGAGCATATTACCCAGCAAAAAGATGTAAGTTTTTCCACGGGCAGTGGTTCAGGGGTTATCAAGATTACGGTTGATGAAAATAAGGCGTACCAGCAAATGGATGGTTTTGGTGCATCTATAACCGATGCTTCGGCGTGGCTCATTTACAATAAGATGAGCAAGAGCCAGCGGGCTGCACTGATGAGGGCGTTATTTGATCCGGCCAAGGGTATTGGCCTGAACTTCTTACGGCAGCCTATGGGAGCCTCGGACCTGACAACACCGGCGTCTGGCGAGTATTCGTATGATGATATGCCAAAGGGACAGACCGACGCGAATCTCACGCATTTCTCTATCAAACACGACGAAGCCTACATTATCCCGGTCCTCAAGCAAGCACTACAGGTTAATCCGAACATCAAGATTATGGCAACGCCGTGGAGCCCGCCTGGCTGGATGAAATCGACCGATTCGATGGAAGGTGGCACGCTCAATCTTGATGCGTATGTATCCTACGCGAACTATTTTGTGAAGTTCATCCAGGCGTATCAAACCCAGGGCATTCCTATTTATGCAGTGACGGTGCAGAACGAACCGCTTTATCAACCTGTTGGCTATCCTGGTATGTCGATGCCTGCGGATCAGGAATCGACCTTTATCAAGAGCTACCTGGCTCCGGCTTTTGCTACGAACCACATTACCACGAAAATTCTCGGCTATGACCATAACTGGGATCAGCCAGGTTATCCCACCACGCTACTTAGCGATGCGAGCACAAATGCCGCTCTTGCTGGCACAGCATGGCACTGTTACGCTGGGGCAGTGGAGGCACAGACGCAGGTACACAACGCCTACCCCAACAAGGATACCTATGAAACGGAATGTTCCGGCGGACAGTGGGAAGGCAATAATGGCTTGCCTGGTACGGCGAATCTGCTGATTGGCGTGACACGTAACTGGGGCAAGTCTGTGGTGCGCTGGGGCATGGCCCTGGACCCCAACGGGCAGCCAAACCTGGGTACTGGCGCGGCCTGTTCGCAGTGCCGGGGTGTGGTAACTATTGATCAGAGCAATGGCAACGTGACGTACAATGGCGACTATTATGGATTGGGACAGGCGAGCAAGTTCCTGACGCCCGGCGCTTATCGTATCGACTCCAGCGCGGGTAGCAACGAAATAATAGACTCTGCTTTTAAGAACTCGGATGGCTCGAAGGTGCTGGTAGTGTACAATAGCGCGGCCAGTCAGCAGAGTTTTGACGTGCAGTGGGGCGGCCAGTGGTTTACTCATACACTCCCCGCAGGTGCGATAGCAACCTTCAAGTGGAGCGGAACGCAGACTGCTGGCGGCGGTTCTGGTGTGGTCGCCCTTGATCGCAGCGGCTGGCTTGCCTCGGCCTCAGCGACAAACCAGGGTGACAGCCCGTCTAACGCTCTTGATGGTAATCCTGCTACGCGCTGGTCGAGTGGGCAGGCGCAGACGCCCGGTATGTGGTTCCAGGTCAATATGATCAGGCCAAGCAGTTTCAACAGTATCAGCCTGGACGCGGGGACCGGCAGTGGAGACTATCCACACGCTTACCAGGTGTTCGTTTCCCTTGATGGAGTGAACTGGGGAAATGCTATCGCCAGCGGTGACTCTAACGGCCAGGGTAGTGGTGGATATGTACGCTACGATCAGGTCACTAATATATCCTTCCCCACGCAGTCAGCACGCTTCATCAGGGTTGTCGATACAGGTAGTGGGGGTAACTGGTGGTCGATCTACGAATTCAACATGTATGGAGCACCGGGTGCGAATCCGCAACCGCTTGGCCGGAGTGGCTGGAGCGCTACGGCCTCGGTTTCAAACGTGGGCGAGCCTCCATCTAACGCGCTTGATGGCACATTTGGTACACGTTGGTCGACCGGTCAACCTCAAAGTCCTGGAATAAGTTTCCAGGTTGATATGGCGAATGTGCAGAGCTTTAGCAGCATTGCTCTCGACTGTGGAGCAAGCGGTGGAGATTATCCGCGCGGCTACCAGGTATTCGTTTCTAATGATGGCAGCACGTGGGGAAATGCTATTGCCAGCGGCCAGGGCAGTAGCGGCTATACGGTTATTCCCTTTACGAAACAGTCGGCACGCTATATCAAGGTTGTGCTTACTGCCAGTTCAGGTAGTTGGTGGTCTATAGATGAGTTCTATGCATTTTCCTAAGACATAGGAGCACCACCGCTGATACTTCTCGGATTATGACACCCCGCGTCTCCCTGACGTATATCTTAGGGAGCGCGGGGTGTCATATGTGCAGGGCGTAATGAATGAGGCCCCTACAGACCGTCGCAATTTCGTAACGTCTGTCCCACATTTGCTATACTACTCAGGAACATTCACAGGCCCTGCATAATTTGCTTTACACCTCGATGAGTTTGCCATCTTCTGCCCACTCACAGGGGAATGTATAAAACCTTATCACAGTCGTCGCCATCTTCGTAAGACACTGGGACGAACCAGCTGCTGTGAAGGCACATCAAGCCCCGCCCACGGAGACGGAGCTTGATGTGCCCGTGATCAGACGAGGCGTCAAGCCGTTACGGATAGCTCACCACGGTGACTGGAGTATCCGGGTTGGCGATGGTCGACGACCCGCCTGTGTCGTTGACCACGTGCAGGATGCCACCGGACCCGGCCGTGGAGAGGAAGATCGTGAGCAGATCGTGGAGGCTTGACTTCGGGAGGGTGACGGGAACCTCAAACGCGTGCGAGGCGTAGATGTTCACGCCCTGGTTGAAGAAGCTATAGCTGCCCATACCGTATCCGCTGAAGCTGGTCACAGTGCTGGCAACCTTGAAGGCTGCCCAGCCATCGACACCGGGAGCCTCCATCCACGCCGCCTGGCTGGGCGGGTCGTAGGGCATCTCGTTCTGGAAGAAGATGTCCGTGCCGCCATTCCCGTTCCAGATCACCTCGTACTTCTGGTAGTGCTCGACGAAAAGGCCGTACGCGGTCACGTTGTCACCGTTGACGATGACGCCGGTGTCGGCAGTGTTGTTGTTCCAACCCACACCGTTGCCGTGGTCGGCCCGCCATGCCCAGATGTCATCGAGGATGACGTTGTCGCTGTTGACGACCAGACTGCTCGTCGCCCTGCCCGGCTCCGCGCCGCCGATACGGAAGAACACATCCTGAAGAGCCGTCGGGTCGGAGGCTTTATGGTCACTGCGCGCGTGGCCGCTTCCGACCTGCAGCTGCACCGGAGAGTTCGTTGCGCCCGCGTCGAAGATCATTCCCGAGATTGAGATCCCCTTCGCACTGGCGACTGTCATTGACACGATGCCGTTTTCAGGGATCAGAGTCGGGAAACCGAGACCGAGCACCACGGTATCGGGACGCTTGACTTTGATGCTCTGGTTCAGGTGATAGATGCCTGGGGTCAGGATGAGGTTCCGGCCGGAACTTAATGCGTCATTGATCGTCGCTGCGGAGTCGGCCGGCTGGGCAATGAAGAACCTCTTGATTGGGATGGACGAGCCGGGCGTCGCGCCGCCGGCCCATGTCGTGCCCACGGAGTTGCGCTGTACCGAGGGCACGAAGACGTTGTAGTGCCCATTGGAGTCCACGTACAGATATGGCGCCTCTCGTGTCACCGGGCTGGTCGCGAGCGTGGTGTACGGGCCACCGCATGACTTCTGAGCGGGGAAACACTGGGCGGGCGCACCC
>CATPCK010000763.1 GCA_955652655.1 uncultured Ktedonobacteraceae bacterium
AGCGAGTCACTGTTCTTGCTACCGAGTACAGTGGAAGGTAAGTTGACCGAAGCGATCTGCGAAGCTCCAAGAAGATAAGGATTTTGCTCACCTGGAGGATTTACGACATTGATTTGTTGGGCAACTGTATGCACTACTGTAGATTCACTGGCGACTACCGCGTTTGTTTGTAATGGCAATCCAAAGGTCGGGCTGTTAGACCAGCCCCGCCCATCATAGGTATCATAGTTCAGTGACTCAAGATATTGGGTGGGATCTTTGCTCTGGACTTTAAAGACAACATCATGATTAAGATTGGGATTTCCGGCCAGCACAAGTGTATCCCGGAAATTCCCGTGGTTATTGGGGATATTGCCACCGCTGAGAGATATAACTCGATTCCAAGTATCCTCAAGCTGCACCCAAGGGTTCGCATTCGCATTCCAGACCTGTGAAGCGGCATCATTGGTGTAACCCCAGGGTAAGAACCAGGAGAAAACAAGGATCGCGATGGAGATGAGAGCACCTGCCTGCATCACATCCCAGCCCAGGTCATCAGAGAAACGCAGACCCTGCCGCCGCCACCGCCTGGTAGACTCAAACAGGTTCATGCGGAGCAAGAGCAACAAAGAAGCCATCAAGAAAACGACGAGAAAGACAATATACCCGGCTTCCACGTTACTCAGGTTGATAAGGAGCACAACCGCATTGGCAACGATCATAAGCCAGGGACTACGCGTGCGGTAGACGAGCCAAGCGCTGCTATAGGCAAGCAGAAAACCCAGCAGCGTTATGAAAAAGAGAAAGATCGAGTCATCTTCGCCTGTGCCACCGTTAATTACGGAGACAAACCATTGATGCATTCCATGGACCAGTTGAGCCGTATTCCCTCCATCAAAGGCGCCAGCAGTCTGCCAGAAGGCGATCAATAGAGCCAGCAGTAAGGCAACTGCATGGATGACAAGGCGAGGGATACGATATTGCTTGGCGGCAACGACTCCGGCAATGAGGCCGAGCAGCGTTGTGAGAGTAAGAACGTTGAGATGATCGACCCAGTTAACCGCCTGTACACTCCAGATGGTGCTATACACAACGATAGTCAGCAAGATCAGTGAAAACCAACCCTCATCCAGGCTAAGATGGATATGAAAAGCTGGCTTATGAGACTGTGCATTCTTATTGTTGTCCGCGTCTCCACCTTTTCGCGTATCGGTGATAAGCTTCGATAATCGTTCAACCGCTGTATCTTGCACTGCATCTTGCATGGTTACGACCTCCGTATTGCATAGCGCGTCTCATGACTGCTCTCAAGCGCCTGAGTAATTGATTCCTCACATGTGATCCGCGCTATAGGTATACCTGCACCTTCTAACAAGGCTAATGTATCTTCATCCTGGGGACTGCCGTCAAAAGAGGCTGCATTCAGACTCACCACGGCAACTTTTACGCCACGCCGTTGCAAATGGCGCAGGCCCTGGTGCCAATCACGTGAGTTAGAAGGTGTGATCACGATAACTACAGTATTTCTGCCAAAGTGGATGGCATCCAGGGCCAGGGCTTCCTTAAGGTCAGGGCCAGGACCTGATGTAACCACCGCTAAGAGTTCAAGTACCCGCTCGATTTGTCGATTGCCGCGGTCAAGTGAGAGGAATTCTCGTCGCTGTCCGTTGACAATCATACCTATAGAGAGGTCTTGACGCAAGAAATACGTCGCAATCGTGGCGGCTATTGTTACACCATATTCTTCGGTTGAGTGTTCGCCTTGACCGGCCTGAACGGTGTCATGCAAGTCGAGGATAATCCAGGCATCCACGGCGGGATCAAGGTCAAATTCCTTCACCATTAATTTATTATTATGCGCACTGGAACGCCAGTGTATACGGCTGAGGGCATCGCCGGCCATATAGTCACGAATGGTGGTCGCGTTAGTGGTTGTTTGCAGAGCACGCTGTGAACTGCGACCTCTTCCTGGTAATCCCCCACTAAAGAGCGTGAAATTGGTGATTGGCAACACCCGTGGCAATACCAGGATCTCGTGAGCGGGGGTCAGGGGTTTGTGACGGCGAAAGAGTCCAAAGGGGTCGCCACTACTGGCAGTGACAGGCCCTAATTGAAATTGGCCGCGCCTGTTACAGACGGTACGAGCTTTCCACACCGCTCGTTTGCGGCCGCCCATACTGGCTACATAGCCAGCACGATGCCCAGGCAATGTTGAACCGTCAACGATTTGCACCCATAGTTTGGGTAATACGCTGGTATTATCGAGCATCAGCCGTTCTTCGAAGGTCTCGCCAACCTGTACCCGACCGGAGGTGGTGTTGCGGTGAAAGGTTAATTTACGCAGACTATAGCGTGCCCACAACCACGCGAGGATAAACAAGATGAGCAAGACATAGGTCAGCTTATAGAGAGGACTCCAACCGCTGCTGATGGCAAAGAAAAACAGCACAAGAATCAGCAGTATCGCTTGCCAGGGTCGCATAGACTAGCGCCCCCTTCCACCGCCAACCCATGCGCCAGGCACAGGTACATTTTGCAGTATTTCATCCAGGATGGCGGTAGAGGTTATAGATCGCACACGCGCCGCCGGAGTGACAATGATACGGTGAGCCAATGTCGGTTTTGCCAGGAGTTTTACATCGTCGGGAATGACATAACCACGGCCACGCATGGCGGCAAGGGCTTGAGAAGCGCGGAACAGCGCCAGGGAGCCACGAGGGCTGGAGCCGAGGTAGATATTGTTGTGGTTGCGTGTCGCGTTGGCAATGGCGACGATATATTCTCGAATGGTTGGATCGACGTGTACGTTGCGCACCTGCTGCTGGATAAGGACCAGTTCTTCCGCCGTCATGATCTGAGAGAGGTCTTCCAGTGGGTGGTGATGTTGATGGCTATCAAGGATATTCATTTCGTCAGTTGATTTAGGGTAACCGATACTAATGTTCATCATAAAGCGATCAAGCTGAGCCTCAGGTAAAGGGAAGGTGCCTTCGTATTCAATAGGGTTCTGGGTGGCCATGACCATGAAAGGTTCAGGTAAGCGATAGGAGACGCCGTCTACCGTGATCTGTGATTCTTCCATGGCTTCCAGCATGGCGGATTGCGTTTTTGGTGTGGCACGGTTAATTTCATCGGCGAGCACAATCTGGGCCATGATGGGGCCTGGACGGAACTCAAAATTGCTGGTCTTCTGATTATAGATAGATGTTCCTGTAACATCGCTCGGCAAGAGATCAGGGGTAAATTGGATACGTTTAAATGTACATCCAATTGAACGGGCAATAGCTTTTGTAAGAACAGTTTTGCCGACACCGGGTACATCTTCGATCAATACATGTCCATGACAGATAACGGCAATGAGGCTAAAAGCCACTGATTCGCCTTTACCTACAATTACTTTCTCGACATTCGCGACGACTCGTTGGACTGCAGTGGCTAGGTCTTGTACTGACTGCATGCGTTTCTCCCCAATTCATTTTGAGGCCTGACTACCTGGTACACATACAATGACAGTGAATAGGGTACTTCATAGTGTATCACGTACACGGTAAAGCACAAGTGCCAGGGTCCTCGAAAAATATGTAAGCACAGAGGTTGCAATAATTACTACGTCATCAAAAACGTTTTTGTTACGCTTTACCCTACAGTCTACATATTTATGCTGAATTTTGGCTGAAATCTAGTACTATGCTCGAAAGCGAGAGTATGCTATTATGGTGTGCATGAACCAGAGCGGCAGGAACGATAGAGAAGAACTTCATGCGGTGGTGCATGGACGAGTACAGGGAATTGGTTTCCGCTACTTCGTCGTTGAACATGCTCTGGCGCTTGGCCTACGAGGGTTTGCGCGCAACTTGAGCAATGGCGACGTAGAAGTCCTGGCACAGGGGCCGCGCTCAGCGCTTGAGCGCCTCCTTTTGTTGCTCCGGCAGGGTCCATCGTCGGCCTATGTCACTGAGGTGACTACTACGTGGAGACAACCAACAGAGCACGTTAGCGGATTCCATGTTCGCTGGTAGTGTTGAAGAGGTCAGAGATAGAATGATTGATCGAGAGATGGTAAAGAACGTTGCGAAACTGGCTCGACTGGGCATGAGCGAAGAAGATATCGACATTTTTGGGAGCCAGCTATCCGTAATTTTAGAGAATATCGCGATATTGAGAGAGGCCGACGTGAGTGGCGTTTCGCCCACCAGCCATGCTTCGCGGCTGACGAATGTGATGCGCGATGATATACCACAGCCTTCATATCCCCCTGAACTGTTGCTGGCAAATGCGCCCGATCAGGAAGATAACTGTCTCAAGGTTCGTGCGGTGTTAGATGGAGGAGAGTCTTAAGATTATGGGTGAGTTGTATGAATTGACGATTACCGAGGCAGGAGAGCTGCTGCGGCAACGGGAAATCTCGTCAGTCGAGTTGACGCGTGCCCACCTGGACCGCATCAGAGCGGTGGAAGATAAGGTGAAGGCGTTCACGCTGGTGACCGATGAACTTGCCCTGGAGCAGGCTGAAGAGGCTGATAAGCATTTCAAACGTGGAGATACGGTATCTCTGCTGACCGGCATTCCCATTGCCATCAAAGATGTCATCTGCACAAAGGGAATTACGACGACGTGCGGCTCGTATATGCTCAAAGACTTCAAGCCGCCATATGACGCCACTGTGATGGAGAGGCTGAACGCAGCGGGCATTGTGATGGTGGGCAAGACGAATATGGACGAGTTCGCGATGGGGTCTTCAACAGAGCACTCGGCTTTCTTTCCTACGCATAATCCCTGGGACCTGGAACGTGCCCCCGGCGGAAGTAGCGGTGGATCGGCGGCAGCAGTGGCAGCGGGAATGGCGATGGGGTCTTATGGAAGTGACACCGGTGGTTCTATTCGCCAACCTGGCTCACTGTGTAACGTGGTGGGTCTGAAACCGACCTATGGGCGAGTCTCTCGCTTCGGCCTGGTAGCTTTTGCCTCCTCGCTCGATCAAATCGGGCCTTTCGCGCGTAATGCACGAGACGCCGCCCTGTTGCTACAGGCAATCGTTGGCGGAGATACGCGCGACTCGACCTGCTCACCGCAAGCCGTTCCCGGTTACAGTTCGGGACTGAACGGGAGTATTAAAGGGCTGCGTATTGGTGTGCCTGAGGAATACTGGGTAGAGGGAATGCAACCAGGGGTGGTGAAGGCGATACGCGACGACATCGAGGTCCTGCGAGAAATGGGGGCCGAGGTGAGCGATGTATCATTGCCCCACACCAAGTATGGCGTTGCCGCATATTATATCATCGCTCCGGCTGAGGCCAGCGCGAACCTGGCGCGTTACGATGGCGTGAAATATGGCTACTCGTACAGAGATACCGACGATATGTGGGAGGCGCTGGAGAAGACACGACAGTATGGATTCGGCCAGGAGGTCAAACGCCGCATCATGCTGGGTACGTATGCGCTCTCATCTGGTTACTACGATGCTTACTATAAACAGGCCGAGAAGGTACGCTCCCTGATGACGCAGGATTTTGACCGGGCGTTTGAACGCTTTGACGTGCTGGTCAGTCCCACAACGCCATCGGTGGCGTTCAAGCTGGGCGAGATATCCGATCCCTATCAAATGTACCTGCAAGATGTGTTCACTCTACCGGCAAACCTGGCGGGCATCTGTGGAGTCTCTATTCCTGGTGGTTTCAGCAATGGATTGCCTGTGGGTCTACAATTGCTGGGCAATGTTTTCGCCGAGGACGTTATCCTGCGGGCGGCTGATGCCTTTGAGAGAGTGACAGATTATCATACACAGTGGCCTACGGGATTGGGGGAGTAGTGTGAGGGATGAGGTGACCGCCTGATACAACGGACAGGGCGACCGCGCATTGGGCGACCGCAAGGGTCGCCCCTACATTTTAGACGAGTGGGAAATAGCTGGTTCAGGAAATCTATGTAATGGGACGACGTATTCTGGCTATTGTTTTATTGGTGGCGGCTATCAGTATTGCGATTATGACGCCCGTGCTGGCTTTTACCCCGATGGGCGGCAATCTGCTGAGTAGATTGGCGGGTGCTACGCCGACAGCAACGCCTTCACTGACACCTCTTCCTCCGACACCGACGCCGACACCTCCTAAGCCAATTTTGACAGTGGTGGGAACGCCTCCGGCACTGCATGTGGGAGCGGCCTACTTGCTTGATAATGATACAGGCCATACGCTGGATGATTTTCACGGCGAGGTACCGTTGCCGATGGCGAGCACGACGAAGATTATGACAGCCGTAATCGCTATCCAGGCGGGTAATCTTGACCAGGTGATCACTATTCAGCAGGACGCGCCCAACGAGGTGAATAATAATAATGGCAGCAGTGCCAGGTTGCAGGTTGGGGACCAGATTACGCTGAAAGATCTGCTCTATGCACTGCTGTTGCCCTCGGGGGATGATGCAGCGATAGCGATCGCCGATGGTATCAGCGGGAACACGCTGTCATTTGTGAAGGTGATGAATATTTTTGCCTATCGCCTGCACCTGTTTCAGACGCACTATATCAATCCTGATGGTCTGACCTACTATAGCGCAGCGAATACGCCTTTACCTGAAAACTATACTACAGCATATGACCTGCTACGGCTAACACAGTACGCGATGAAGTTGCCCCTGTTCGCGGAGATTGTGAAGACGACGGAATATAGATTAGCTCGCGGCGCGCACCATCACGGCTACACATGGACGACGACTAATTCCCTACTCGCGTTAGCCAGTGATGCGCCTACAGTTAAAGTCTATCCGGGAGCTACAGGCATAAAGACGGGGTATACTGTTGAGGCGGGAGGATGTCTGGTGTTCTCGGCAACACGTAACGGGCATGATTTGATGGGGGTAGTGCTGGGAAGTGCGAACAAGACATCACGTTTTTTGGATGCTATTACGCTTTTGAATTGGGGGTTTGGGTTACCGCTGAGAGTGCCAAGTTCGTAATTACGTAATTTTAAGAACATGAGTGGACAAGAGGCAGAGGGGAACCAGGGCAGCCGAGGATAGATAGCGACCAGGGACAGGGCGACCGCAAAGGTCGCCCCTACAATATACGAAGTGGCTTGAGCAGGGACTTCGTATATTGTAGGGGCGACCTTTGTGGACGATGCATGAGATATCGCTATACTGATCAAAACCAGGAGAGCGAAGGAAGTTTAGGGTGGTAATCTGGGTCCTGGGTGAAGTCGAAGATTTCGTAGAAATCGCCGAGCTGCGAGAGGCCATCACGCGGGGGCGCAGGGGGACCAAAGGCTTTCCCGTTGGCGGCGTCATTGTTTTTCGCGGGCGTCTGGGTATCAAACTGGTGGTTGATGCTGGCGAGGGAAGGCAGCCCAAAACGGCGCTCGATGAACTTCAAGATCGAGCTATGCTCATACAGTTGCCCCGAGACGTGACCCCGCTTCGACCAGGGGGAGACTACAAGAGTGGGCACACGGAACCCCAGACCGTAGGCGTCGACTTGCGGAGGGGCAACGTGGTCGAAGAAGCCACCACCCTCATCATAGGTAAGGAAGAGGGCGGAGCTCGTCCAGAGTTTCGAGGACATGAGGTTTTTGATTACTTCTGCCATCTTGTGCTGACCCACTTGAATATCAGCAGGTGGATGCTCACTGATGAGCGACTCGGTGATCAAAAACGAGACCTGCGGCAGTGTGCCCGCGGCCAGGTCTGCCTGGTAATCGTCTTCGCTGAAGTTGAGCCGGGGATCATGATGCCAGCGTTTGAAATGGACGAGCATGTTGAAATCTTCCGGCGAGGTGCCTGTGCCAACGCCAAGGTTGTAGCACTTCCAGGTGATTTTATGCGCGTCCAACAGATCCACGATGGCTGGCCAATCGAGACTGCCCCGGTCCATGGTATTGGAAGTGTTGCCACCGGCGGTTCCCGACATGAGAGTTAAGAGATTCGGGTTGGACGGACCAAGCATTGAACAGAAATAGTTGCCGCACAATGTGAATGCACCGGCAAGAGCATAGTAATAGGCCAGGTCTGAACCATCATAGTAGTAGAGCGCGGTAGAGCCGTTGGTGGTATAGAAACCATTCATTGCTCCATGGTTCCACTCACTATGAATGGATTGCCAGGAATGCGAGGGGTCCAGCGAAATAGGGAGAAAATCATGCTGGGGGGTGACGGTCCCTCCTTTGCCGTCAGGCTGCGAATAGTGTGCAGGAACGCCGAATGATCCTGCCTTTGGATAATAGCCAAAATAATGATCAAAACTGCGATTCTCCTGGCAGACGATGAGTACGTGGTTGATGGGATTGACATCGGGACTATCCATCGAGGCGAGTACTTTGCTGACTGAAGAAACGCCTACATCGAGCGCGAGGCCGAAGCCAGCAATAATACCGAGTTTTTGCAACATCCGGCGGCGGGACTGCCGGATGTTGAACCACTGTCGCAGATCCATGAGTACCTTTCTCTCTAAATAAGCACAAAAAAAGACAATCAAAGAGTTCTAAAAAAATGAACGTGAAGGGGTCGTGGTTTTCCCTATTCCTTGTTGATGTACTAGCAAGGATAGAACAAACATGGTAGAATACGCTGACACGTTTTATTGAACCGATAATAATTTAGCTATTTGAATAGAGTACATATTATGCGCTACGCTATATTCACCGATATTCACGCCAACCAGGAAGCATTAGAAGCGGTGTTGGAGAAAATCGACGAAATCGCACGTGAGAAACCTATAGACCAGATCTGGTTTCTTGGGGACCTGGTTGGTTATGGCCCCAATCCAAATGAATGTATCACTACTTTACGTGAACGCACCGATATAATCATCGCTGGAAACCACGACTGGGCAGCGGTAGGGAAGATTGACCTGGAAGATTTTAGCGCGGCGGCGCGCATCTCTGCCGAGTGGACCGCGGAGCAATTGACGGAAGAGCACCGCGCATTTCTAGCTAACCTTCCAGAACGCCTGGAACTTGATGAGTGTACGCTTGTACATGGGAGTCCCTACGGGCCGCTCTGGGAGTATCTGACCTCTGAAGTATTGGCGGAACGCAGCTTTCAGTACTTTAGCTCTCGTTACTGTTTTGTGGGACATACCCATGTTCCTGTTATCTTCCAACAGCCTGATTCTATTGCCAATGCTCCAACATTGCCGCTTGTTGAAACGACGAAGAATGGGTTATCGCCTGATGGGTCCGATGAGGATCTCGGGGGTGAAGAGTCTAGCGAAGACATCGAAGAAATGGCGATGATACATCCTCAACATGCACATTCATCGTCCATGACCGCGGCCCACGCCGAGAGTGCATATGCGGACCCGGAAACAGGCCAGTCAATGACAGAGGAAGAGGCCAATATGGTCATCGAGGGCAGCAAAAGAGGCCCCGACGAACAAAGCACTATTGATGCAGTGGATTCTCCTCCAATGGAGGATGAAATTATCGCAGAGGTCGTTGAAGAACCCGATGAAGATGCTACGTTAGATAACGAGGAAGAGACACGGGATGACGGCAATGACATAGAGGGGGAAGATGAGGCGGCAGTAGATGGACATACTGCTGATGACGCGGTTGAAAACGAGCAGCCTCCTTCTTCAAATGACGACGATGCTAATGAAGTTGTACAAGCCAGGAGCAACGCCGGAGAGGAAGATAGCGAGGGGAGCGGGGATGCGGATGATGTGACGCCAGAGGAGATCATACTGAGCGCTGAAGATCGCCTGAACAGCGAAATTGAAGAGTTGCTGACGCTGCTGGGGTTGAGTGAGAG
>CATPCK010000764.1 GCA_955652655.1 uncultured Ktedonobacteraceae bacterium
CCCCGGCTGATCTCGGCGATCTCCTGTTCCCGGTTCTGAAAGCGCTTACCGTCCAGGCTGGCCCGCACCAGCTGCAGGTAGTCCACGATGACAAGATCGACGCCGTGCTGGGATTGAAGACGACGGGCGCGGCTGCGCAGCGATGAGAGCGAGATGCCGGCGGTATCGTCAATCCAGAGGCGCTCTTCCGAAAGCGTGCCCATGGCGGCCACTATGTGTTCCCACTCGTGATCCTCAACCTGGCCCAGGCGCAAGCGGTGCTGGTCGATCCCCGCCTCCATCGACAGGAGCCGCATGACCAGCTGGTGCCGGCTCATCTCCAGGCTGAAGAGCGCGACCCGGTAGCCCTGCCGGCAGGCGTTGCGGGCCACATTGAGCGCGAAACTCGATTTCCCGGTGCCAGGCCGGGCCGCCAGGATCACCAGGTCCGAGCGCTGCAGCCCTCCCAGGGGTGCATCCAGGTGGCGGTACCCGGTCGGAACGCCGATGATGGAGGTCCGGCGCTCGTGCAGCGCATCGAGGGTAGTCATGCAGTCAGAGAGCACCTCCTGCACCGGGGTGAGATCACCGGTTCCTCCCTGGGCCTGCCCGAGCGCGAAGATCAGCTGCTCAGCCTCTTCCAGGGCGTCATCAGCCTCTTCGTAGGCCAACGCCGCGATCTGCCCGGCGGCGTGGATGAGACGGCGATAGAGCGCTTTCTGGGCCACGATGCGGGCGTAGTACACGGCGTTGGCGCTGGTGGGGACCCCGTTCATGAGCGAGGCGATGGTGGAGGCGCCACCTACGCCGGCGAGCCTGCCCGAGCGCTCAAGCTCGTCGCACAGCGTCACGAAGTCCGCGGGTTCGCGCCGGGCGGAGAGCGTGAGGATACTCTGGTAGAGGGTCTTGTGCGCATCCCGGTAAAAGTCGTCCGGGCGCAGCACATCCTCGACCCCTGCTATCGCCTCCGGGTCAATGATGAGGCTGCCCAGCACGCTCTCTTCGGCCTCGATGTTCTGCGGTAAGAGCTTTTCCGTCAATGGCCGTGCCTCCTTTCGGATGTGGGAGTGATGGCGGGTGTTCTGTGGGTGCCGGCTGGACCTGATCAGCCAGGTGCATCAGGCTCCTGGGCAAGACAGGTCTCGCATAACCAGGTGATGGTGCAGGTGGGTCAAGCGAGGCTGAAGTACCACCCACACCACCCAGGGTGCCGGTGGCGGCCGTGACGTGCCTTTGGGACTGCCGGAGCAGGGCATCCTCGTGCTCGCGCCGGAGCCAGCGCCGGAAGAAGGCCGGGCTCATGCGCTGCTTGTGACGATTGCGCCGGGGGTCGTCGATGTATTCCCGCGCCGCGTCCGCCTCGCCCAGCAGGCGAACCAGGGGGTCGTGTTGATAGTCCTCTACGATGCGCGAGAGCGCGTCACTCTCTGGCAGGAGCAGGATCTCAGCCACGCTCCGCATCGCCTGCTGCACCTCCTGAGCCCTATGGTCCTCTTGCATTTCGTGCTCATCTGATGTTTGCCTTGTGGCACCGGTGGTGGTGCTATCAGTGCCATTGGCGCGATCGGCGCGAGCTGTGGGAAAGGCAACCACGTTTGGTGGAGGCATGTCCTTTTCACCTTCACCTTCACCTTCACCTTCACTTGAATTAGATTCACTTAGATTCACTTGGGACGGGAAATGCTGGGAGTCGGCGGATGTTCCCGGATATTCCCTGGGAAATTCTGGGGAATTCTGGGAAGTTATTTCAGTTGATTCTTGCGTCTCATGCGGTGGCGTCACGTCCTCTTTCGAAGGCGGCGCCGGGTACTTGGAGGGGGTGATCTTGGCCAGGCTGAGCGACTGCCATTGCCCCCAGCGGGTCAGGCTGTAGTAGCGATGACGGCCTGCCTGGTAGAGCACGACCAGGTCATTGGCGGCCAGGTCGAAGAGAGCCGCTTCGATCTGCTCCTGGGGGTAGTCCAGTTCCCGGCTTAAGAGTTTCGCGTGGGCCAGTTCCCTTCCTTCATCGTCAGCCATGAGCACCAGCCCTATAAGGATCAGCTGGTGATCCTTGCTTTCCAGGTTCATGATGTCGGGGTCTTTAAAGAACCGTGTGGGTATGCAGCGTTTATTTGCCATTGGTCACCTTCCTTTCTCCTTGAGTAGACGTGACGAGTTGTGTACCGTCTGCCGGCGTGGCGCGGACGAGTCAGCTGACCACGATCTGGGTCGCTGTTTTGCACCTTGGATCATTGTCGCACCTCCCCGTGCTTTGGAACGGGTAGCGCATCCTGAATGAGTTTGGCGACCAGGCTGCGGTGACAGGTCCGCGCGTTGGTGCAGGCGCACAGGAGGACCAGGGAGGTGCCTTCGCAGAGGAGCGCCGCGGCCTCCCGAATGGCATCCTGGTGTCCTTCAGCAAGGTGTATGCCTTGCTCCCGGTCTCGATCATGCGCGTTGCCGAGTCGGCGCTCCCACACGTAGTGGCGACCGTAGCGGGCAGAGAGCGCGGCCCGGTTCCACTGCGGACTCCTGCGCGATCGGGGTTGGTAGCGGATATCCACCAGACAGGTCCTCGGGGCGCGCATCAAGCGGTCGAGCTGGATGGCTGCATCTGACTGAGCATAGCCAAGGGTGTAAATGGTACCCCATTCAACGGTAGTTGGCATCTGAGTGGTCATGCGGACACCTCCCGCTGTTCGTGATAGTACCTGGCAAAGGCATGCCGCGCCCGCTTCAGCAGCGACTTGCATCCACCAGGCGTCAGTCCAATGACCTGCGCAACCTGCGGAGTGGTCAGCCCACCATGATAGTGCAGCACAAGCGCCCGGCGGTAGCGGTCTGGCAGGTGCCCGAGCGTTGTGCGGACAGCTTCCGCCTCTTCCAGGTGTGGGTACACCTCCTCCGGGTCTGCCTCCCTCCCGCTGCTGGTGGGGACCGCTGCCGCAGCCTCCAGGTCGCGCCAGGTGAGGCACGTCCTCCTGCGCTGGAGATCAATGGCCAGGTTGGTGGCGATGCGAAAGAGCCAGGGGCGGTATGCTTTCTTGGCGCTCGGCAGCCAGCCCCTCCGGCCCTGGAAGGCCTTGAGCGCCCGGTAAAAGGTTTCTTGCGCCAGGTCGTCGGCTTGATCCGCATTGCCGAACTTCCGTGTCAGATAGGCACGCAAAGCGGGGGACAGTTCCCGGTAAGCCTGCTCCAGGATGCTGGCGTCGATGGCGTGATGATGGGTGAGAGGGATCAGAGAATCCCCCTCCCCTTCTCCGATACGCGCATCGTTGACGTTGTCTGCGGGGTGCCGGGTCATCATCGGGAAGACTCCTTTCCGGCCGGTCCTTGCACACAGCGAGCCTCCCCTGCTACGATGAAGGTGAGAGACGCACTGTGTGCAAGAACTGGCACTCGCACATGAGTGCTCCCTGGTTTCTCATTTGAAGCGAGCCCCTCGCCTCCAAGCACTGGGGCTCGCTTCGCGGTTGGTGGTCGTTCTCCGGAAAACTCGTTCCAGATCGTGTTGCTCTTGTTACTCATGAGGTGCCTCCTTCAGCTTGCCTTCCGCCTTGAGATGCTGGTAGCAGGGTGTACAACACCAGGTGGACAGCTCGTTGCCCGCTTCTCTGGCAAAGTGTTCGGCATAGCGCAGGCAGCACACGTCACAGAGGTGCGCATACTGCCAGCCTTTCGGCGCTCCATGAATGGCTCGCGCCAGCACGTCGAGCGCCTCGTTGGCCTGATCCACCACCTGTTGAAATTCCGCGCTGCTCAGGGAGTCCATCGTCCTGCCGCGATACAACGATGTTTTCAGCACCCGGTACAGCGCGGCGAAGGCGGCTTTGCGTTCTCCCGCTGTGGCTTTCTTCTGCGGCGTTGTGTTCATAGGCTTGCCTCCATGTGATGTCATTGGTGGTATGTTTGCTCTCGTTCTCGCGTGTGCCCTGGTGGTCGTTCGTCGTCGCCGGGCGCTGGTCGTCGTGATGTTCATGCTGTTTCCTTCCTTATGCTGGTGGCTGCAAGCGCCGCTTCCACTTGTTC
>CATPCK010000765.1 GCA_955652655.1 uncultured Ktedonobacteraceae bacterium
GATGTATGAGGCCGCCGAGCGTGCCGGCGTGTGGCATATGACCGCCTTTACCTATCGCTTCGTGCCTGCCATGCGCTATCTCAAGCACCTCCTGGTACAAGGGGCCATCGGCCTACCGCGTCACCTGCGTATCGCCCGCCTGCTGGACCTCCCTGAGACCGATCTGGGCTGGCGCCAGCAGCATGCTTTGGCCGGGGCAGGTGAGGTCGGGGACATGGGGGCCCATCGCATAGACTTCTGCCACGACTTAATCGGTCCTATTGCCCGCGTGATGGGCCTGACCCGTACCTTTGTACCGCTACGTACAGGGCGCGAGGGCGCACCTGTGCCGGCTGATGTAGAGGATTTCGCCGTCTTTATCGCCGAGTTTGCAGAGGGCGTCGGCGTTGAGCAGGGCACCGTCGCCTCTTTTAACTTGAGCAAGGTGGCTAAAGGCCGTGGGAAGGGTGGACAGGGCCTCGACGAGTTGGAGGTTTATGGCACTGAGGGAACGCTGATCTACCACCTGCATCGCCCACACGAGATATACCTTGGCCGTCCAGGTGGCACGTTGGAGACTGTACGCGTGCCGCGCGATTTCCTGGTTTATCCCGGCTCGCCACGCGATCCCAGCGCAGGTGATCCCACCACGACCTTCCGTTGGGACCAGGATTTTGCCTTTATCCAGGCTATCGTGGAAGGCCACAGTCGCATCCCTACCTTCTACGAAGGCATGCGCTGTCAGGCCGTGATCGATGCCGTCTTGCAAGCAGCACGCGAGCGACGCTGGGTTGAAGTTGCCGACGTGCCACATGTGACTGAACCGCTGGCGGCCACCGCGTACGCCTCGGCCGCGCCGGAGGAAAGTCATGACGGCAAGAGCAAGGAATAACCAGGAGTTGCTGTCGAGCGGTCTGAGTCTATAGTTTTAGATAGATCGTGGAGGTCTAGAGGAGCTAGATGCGTCATCAAGATTTTTCAACAAAGCGGGAAGTTGGTAGGCCCTGATACGAAAGGAGAGCATGGTTTTATGTATCTAGATATGTTCAAGCTGGATGGCCGTGTTGCGTTGATCACAGGAGGGAATCGTGGATTGGGGTTTGTGATGGCCCAGGCTCTGGCCGAAGCTGGTGCCGACGTGGTGGTGACAAGCCGTCAAATTGGGAAGGCACAGGAGAGTGCTGCCGCCATCGCGGAGGCTACAGGACGACGCGCTCTGGGTCTTACGGTGGATGTTACCGACGCGCAACAGGTCGAAGCCATGGTCCAATCTGTCATACAGGCATTTGGACGCATTGATATCCTGGTCAACAACGCCGGGATCAACATCCGCAAGCCTGTTGAGGAGTTTGACGAAGCCAGTTGGGATCTGGTTCAGGATACTAACCTGAAGGCGCCTTTCCTTTGTTCGCGTGCCGTGGCTCGCCATATGAAGGAGCAGCAATATGGCCGAGTGATCAATCTTTCTTCCATGCTGGGATTGGTGGCCTTGCCCGAGCGCAGCGCCTATTGTTCCAGCAAGGGAGGGATCATTCAATTAACGAAGGTATTGGCGCTGGAATGGGCTCCTTACAACATTAATGTCAATGCGCTGTGCCCCGGCCCGTTCGCAACCGAGCTGAACACAGTTGTGATGAACAACCCGCAGGCAAATCAGCTGTTTCTCAACCACATTGCACTGGGCCGCTGGGGACGACCAGAGGAACTTGGGCCAGTAATCATCTTCCTGGCCTCGGGAGCATCCAGTTTCATGACCGGTGCGGCCCTGGTCGTGGACGGAGGCTGGACGGCTGAATAAGCTGCTGGCATGATCATCCGCCTTTATCGGGTCTCGTTATGGGTAGCAAGTTCCAGATATCTTTTAAGAAAGGGAGACCATAATGCGCCTCGGCCTTTCCGTGTATGGTACTGTTTTTAGTATGGGCATCCACCCTGCGTCCAAACGACCCGCGATCAGACCGCAGCAGCTTATGGACCAGGCCCTTGCCGTTGGCCTTGAAGGGGTGGAGCTGCCCGCTTCCTTGTTGCAGGGCGAGAACATACCGGCAATAGCGCGTTATGCTCAAGAGCGCGGGCTGTTCATTACGCTAGCGGCCGGTGGGTACAATCCTGCCAACCTGGCGGAGGCCATCGACCTTGGTGCACGGTTGGGTGCTGGCACGGTGCGCACGGTGGTAGGGGGAGCGAAGCTCGGCGGTGACCGGCGGCCCCTGGCTGGCCGCTGGCAGTTGTTTCTACAAGAGGTCTTGGCGGGGCTGCGGGAGGCGACGGTAGTTGCGGAGCAAGTTGATATGAATCTTGCAGTGGAGAATCATCAGGACCTGGCTTCCGAGGAGTTGCTCTGGCTGTGCGAGTCCATTGGTTCGCAACGGTTCGGCATCACGTTAGATACAGGTAATCCTCTGGCTACTGCTGAGGAACCTCTGGACTTTGCCAGGCGGATGGCCCCCTACGTGAAAAATGTTCATCTCAAAGACTACTGTATCTACCTGAGTGAGGAGGGGTATCGTCTTGTTCGCTGCCCACTTGGGCAAGGGATTATCAACTTCCCGGCCCTCTTTGGCATCCTGGCTGGAGCATGTCCAGATGTAACCATGTCTATCGAACTCGGGGCGTTGGAAGCTCGATACATCAGGGTGCTGGCTGACGATTATTGGCCCGAATACCCACCCCGTTCGGCGGCCCACCTTGCCCGGGTGTTGCGCCTGGTTCAGGCCAACGCCAGGCCACCAGGAGACTGGCGAACCCCTTTTGAACGGGATGAATCAGTAGAAGCGATCATCGCGTACGAGGAGCAGCAACTGGCCGCTAGCCTGGCGTACCTTGGTTACATATACCCAGCAGGAGGCGAGGATGGCAGCAAAGAAACAAGCGA
>CATPCK010000766.1 GCA_955652655.1 uncultured Ktedonobacteraceae bacterium
ATTTCTCCTGGCAAATGAACATTGACAGTCCAGTAGTGTCTCATTCATCTTCTGGTGGACTCGATGGGAGAAGAACCATGCCCCGGATTGCTATCGTCGGTGCGGGAATTGCGGGACTCAATGCAGCTCTCACGTTGCAGGACGCCGGTCTCTCGTGCAGTATCTACGAAGCGTCCGACCGCGTCGGCGGTCGCATGCACTCGGATACCACCACCTGGGCGGACGGTATGGTTAGCGAGTGGTGCGGTGAATTCATCGACGGCGACCATGAGACCCTACACCAGCTAATCAAGCGCTTCGGCCTCAACACTGTCGACCTGGGGCGGGGAAGAGCAGACCGGGCACAAAGCGTCATGTATTTCTTCAATCGCTATTACGGCGCGGAAGAACTGGCCAGGGACTTCCAGGGGCTCGCTCCTCTCTTGCGGCAGCAGGAGCAGGAGGCTGGTTTCCCCACGACCCACGCACGCTTTACCCAGGAGGGGTTCAGGCTCGACCATCTGAGCGTGTATGATTGGATCGAGCAGTATGTCGAGGGAGGGCACGATGTGCCGGTGGGTCACCTGCTGGATACAGCCTGTACCGGTTTCTACGGCCTGGATACAGGCGAGCAGAGTTCTCTCAACCTGGTCTACCTGTTTGGCTCGCGAGACCCGTCGAGAGATTCGACCACTCCCAGGCCAATGCAAGGAAGCAGCAAAATCGTAGGTGGGAACGAGCAACTGCCGCTGGCTATGGCCCGCAGTTTGCCGGAAGGTTGTATCCACTTGCGCCACCAACTGGTGGCGCTCGAAAGAAAGAGCGACGCTTCGCTCACCTTGACGTTCGCCACTGCTGGTGGCTCCTCGGAAGTGCATTGCGAACGCGCGATCCTCACGCTGCCGTTCAGCACTTTACGCCGCGTCGATTACCGGCGGGCCGGATTTGATCCCCTGAAGCAAGTTGCCATCGAACAGCTTGGCTACGGCACGGTCTCCAAGCTCTTCTTGCAGTTCGACATGCCTTACTGGTACGAGGATGGCCCCTGGCCCCACCCGCACAGCGGCTTTATCATCACGGACCTGGATATTCAGACGCTCTGGGACGCTTCCATCGGTCAAACAGGCTCAAGTGGTTTGCTCGTCGATTATACAAGCGGACATAGAGGAGCCGCTTATGCGCCAGCGACGGCCTATTCCACTGCTGATGACTCCGCGAACATCCAGCGCTATGCCCAGAATTGCCTGCAGCAATTGGAGCGCGTCTTCCCCGGTATCAGCACCCACTATACCGGCAGGGCCGCGTTGAGCTACGCCACCGGCGACCCCTATCTTCTGGGCAGTTACGCATGCTGGCGCGTCGGGCAGTATACTCACTTCGGCGGCTACGAGGGTGCGCGCCAAGGGCCGATCTACTTCGCGGGCGAACATTGCTCGGTCGAGTTCCAGGGTTTTATGGAAGGCGGAGCCAGGGAGGGCGCGCGGGCTGCTCGGGAGATTGTGCAGGATTTGGGCTAGAAGGAGATGTTGAGCGAGCACTCCACATGACTGATCGTCTCAAGTAGCCAGTACACGATGAAAGCCCTTCTCAGGCTTCTTCACATCAGAAGACTGTGTACTCATCAGTACTGAATGCTTCCCTCAATCTTCCGGTGTTGATCGTTTCCCCTTTTGAGGCTTTCTAAAAATTGACGCCCATTTGTTGTAATATTTGGCTGTGCTAAACGATAGTTAGGTTGAGTTACTCAAACAGCACGAGGGAAATGATGCAAGCGAACAGGCATGTGGCACAGGCGGAGCAGGAGATGGCTCTCCTGTACAGGAAATACGCACCCGGTCTGCTTACCTATGTCCGTATGCGCATTACCTCAGAAGAAGATGTGGAAGATCTGGTGGTGGAAGTTTTCATGGCGGCTATCGAGAATGCAAAATTTGCTGTGCTAGCGGAGAAAGAGAAGCAGTTGTGGCTCTGGCGAGTTACCCGCAACAAAGTGATCGATACTTACAGGCGTGCGAAAACGCATCAGAACGTGACACTTGAGCATGTAGCTGACGGTCTTTTTGCAGATGAGATGGCAAGCCCCGAATATGCAGCTTTGCGGCAAGAAGATTATATGGATTTGTATGGACTCTTACAAAGCTTGCCCCCGCTTCAACAGCAGATTTTACGCATGCGCTTTGGCCAGGATTTATCCTGTCGTGAGATCGCGACCGCGTTGGGAAAGCAGGAAAACGTTGTGCGCGTCACTCTTTCACGCAGTTTAAATCTTTTACGGAAAATTTATCGACGTAGAAGGGAGGAGCAGGAACGTGGCTGAGAAAGATGAGTTTTATTTACCGGAAGAAGTAGACAGACAAATTGAAAGTGTGAGCCAATTCAAGGAAGGCGATCGTATAGATGCGGAGGCATTGGCGTTTCTACGCAGCTTTTACCAGGCTGATGCCCAGCAGGAGCAAGATACGCTAGATCGGATCTGGAACCGCATTGCGGGCGCAACTCTTTTTGAACAAGATACACATGAAAGTGAGAATGAGCTACCTATGCAAAATTCACAAATACAATACAGCAGTATTGACAGCTTGCGTCAATCACGCCCGCGACGTTCTCCGCTGATGCAGCGACTCGGTACATTGGCGGCGGCTGTCTTTCTGGTAGCTCTGGTTGGCAGTATGGCAATTGTTTTTGACGCGATTCGACATAATAATGGAGGCGTTGCCTCTCCTCATCCAACATCAGCAATTTCAACTGCTCGTGCGCCATTGAAGGTCACTTCGGTCAGTATGTCGGTAACACCTGGATCGATCGCGGGCTTATCCTGCGGTACGAACTTGACTGTGACCTATACGGCTATCTTCCACGTCAGGCCGAATAGCGCCGGAGGGACTGTCAAGTTCAATTACACGGTCAACAATGGGCGGGGACAAACCCCGGCCAGCATCAACTTCAATCCAGGAGAGACTACGAAATCTTACACATTCAGGTGGAGTGGCGCGTTGCCTATCGATCATACTTACCCTGAATCTGGCGGTGTCCAGGTGACCAGCCCCAATCAACTGACTTCTCCACTGGTTGGGCCAGCGGGGCAGTGTACGCTTGCGAAGTTCCAGGTCACGAAAATTGATATGGCGGTGAGTCCTACGTCCATTCAAGGGCTGTCGTGTGGTACTTCGATAGTTGTTACCTATACAGCTACCATTCACGTTGCGGCCAATAGCCCCGGTGGAACTGTCCAGTTCAGTTATACGGTTAATAATGGGCGTGGACAAACTCCGGCCAGCATCACCTTTAGCCCTGGACAGACTATTCGAACCTTTACATTTACATGGAGCGGCGCGTTGCCTGCCGATCATACATATCCTGGACCTGGTGGTATCCAGGTGACCAGTCCCAATCAACTGACTTCTCCATTGGTTGCGCCAACGGGTATGTGCAGTTAACGTGACAAGCCGATTCATTCACAAATCGTAGTACAAGGAGCAACCGATTCGCCTTCGTGCATGCTGGTCGTTTCACTAGCCGCCTGTGAATGATGAGAGGTTTCTGTAAAAGAGCGTAATCTGCAATGAGCGCGGACTTGCTTCTCCCAAGGTCGGCAATGGTTTACACGTCGGGACGAGTCGAGACCGAATAGAGCTCCCATGCAATGCCATCAGGGTCATAGAAGCTGATATACTTGTCATGGGTCTCCGGGTCTTCCTCAACCCCATGGTTACGAACCCCGGCCGCGTCTAAATCCCGCTTCAGGTCTTCTAGTGTGCTTGCATCTTCAATGGCCAGGGCGAGATGATCCAGACCGACTCGAAACGGATCGAAGTGATCGACTCTTGAAGAGTATGAATCGGCCCCATACAGTCCGATCAGCATTCCGTAGACATTGACTAACACCGCTCCATCTACTTCCCTCACCAATTGGCATCCGAGTGTGTCAACATAGAAGCGTTTCGCCCGCGCTAAATTGGTGACTCTCAGACCGAGGTGGCTCAATCCGTTGGCGTTCAACTTCATTGCGGTTTCCTTTCATGGCTCTTAGTGGTGCATTCGGGAAATGCGTGCATGAGAACCAGAGGCGATAATGAGTTTTCACAAAATAATCCGGATACCGGAACTTCCCCTGAGGGCCGATCAATCGGCCATGTGCACGATAAATCGGCACCTACTGTTGTCCGGGCTAGTTTGTTAATCTTCATAATCGGCTGTGTGCGCGATAAATCGGCACCTACGGTTTTCCCAGGAATGAGCGAATGCTCCTCTTAGTGCAGGCAACTTCTGAGTTCTTGATGAATACGGCAGTCCAAGCACCAGCCTAGCGCAGTGTATCACGCTCATATGCTCGTGTCAAAAACCGCTGCGCTTTTCCCCTATCATGCGCCTGGTCGATCACTCCCACCAGCGACCAGGCGCATTACAATATTTGCATGTTCACCCAACCAAATCGTCCCAATCTTTTATGATACCTGTGCTGGCTACCTGGCACGTATCCATTGCGATCAAAAGTGGCCTTGTTTGGACAACAGAAACCGTGTAATATTCTGTCAGAAGGACTATAAATTGGCCACTTTTGGCGCATAACTGGCTAAGTAGACCATTTTTCAAGCCATTTAGATCTGAGCAAGATCCCACGAAGCGAAACTATCCCAGGACAATGCCGAAGACAAGCAAATGAACCAAACCTGAGAAGAGAACTGTGAAGCAAATCTCTACCCAAAAGAGATCTCACTCACAGCCAGTGCAGAAGTTTTCTGCTATTCTCTCATCAGATGCTATCAACAAGGCACTCGTCAAATAGCACTCAAGAGCAGAAAAGATCATTGACACACACACAATCTCAACGAATGCTCATGAGGAGGGCAACACTACCTATGGACGCTATGAATGAAGTGATGATCGCTCCAGACTTCCTGGCATTGGGTCTGGGCGGAACGAACATGATGTCTATGTTGTGGACCGTGGCAATGGGCCGACAGGCGGTGGGTGTCGAGATGCGTGGCGATCCCTTTCTCGGCGTGCATTGGAACATCCGTGAAGACTTTTATCACCAACTCGGCCTGATCGACCAGATGATGCTAGAACGATACGGCGAGGCGCGGCTGCCTCGTCGGGGAGATGGACGGATATTCCGCCTCGCGGAGTGTTTCTACAGCGCACAGACCGTCGCTGGAGACATCGTCGCGGATGAGATCATCGACGGCTACGACACAGACCAGCATATCGTGGGAACCATCCACCACGTCGAATTCATCGACGACCGCTGGCGGGACGGCCTGCCGAACCGGGTCATTACGTTGTTGGAGCCGCCCACGCCACCGGATCGACCAGATCCTCGAAAGATCCGCACCTCTATGGTGGATGTGCTCGATGGCCCGTCCACGTTCCAGGCTGAGGCTGCGTCCATCCAGAAATTGCTGCGCCGCTACCTGGAGATGATCGAACGGCTGGATCGGGAAAACAACTACAAGCCCCGGGTCCAGCTGTTCACTCACCACCGTGTGGTCCCGGCTGATGGCGATGGTTTCATCCACTGTCTCGATGGTCGCAAGCGGATTCGCATCGAGGCCCTCCAGGAATTCGACTTCAAGGGGCAGTTCGTCCGTGTGCGTGAACCGGGCAGCGAGGTCATTGACCTCGGTGTACCCGAGCTGTTCATGATAGCCCAGGGGTTTAGCAGTACTGACGCGAAACGTCTGGGATTCGAGCAACAGGACGTTGAGGTCGATCATGGAGACGGACGTGGAGCAGTGGTGGCGCAAGCGGACTTTCTGGCTGGCCTGCTCGACGTGCTCATCGGCGGTCGCCTGCGCCGGCGCATCTCCTCCGAGTTCGACCAGGATGGCAAGGAATACTGGGCGCGGCAGATCGCTGTAGGCCATGAGAATGATCCAGAGGTAGGCTGGGTGCTGGTTCAGGTTCCAGACTTCAAAATCTTCAATCCCATCGAGTTGGGACTCCTGCCAGCAGGGACCGACCCCGATTCGCCCGAATTCTTCGCTTCCTATCAACATTTGATCTACAACTACTACATGGAGCAGGCCGCAGACATCCTTGAGATTCCCAAACAAGAGCTTATGAAGGTCCAGATGATCTATGGACCGACCCTGTTCAGTCTCGTCGAGCGGGTCGGAGCCGACCCCCTGATCGCTGCCAATGGCGTGGTCGCCGGCGATTCCTTCGGCAATGGTCACTTCCTGACCAGTGGTGGCGCGATGACGGGGATGATCGGGCACAGCGCCCGCGTCCTCGAGTATTGGCGGTCGCGGGATGCGGGCACCTCACCGGATGATGCTATGCGACGACTCGCAGATAGCATCAGAGAAGACACGCACGCCTGGCTTCAGGTGAGCGCGAAGGAATACAGCCAGGCCGTCCCAATCAACTTCGGTGCGCAACGCATCGAACAAATCAGTAAGGCGAGCGGTATCGACACGAGCGCGCGCGCCAACGCTATCGATGCAGCTCGACGGCAGCGCCACGCACTTATTCCGCTGGACCCATCCAACTGGAGACGACTATTCGTGCGCAATGGCAAAGTGCTCTCGTCCCTGCCGGAGCTCGGCGCCGTCCACCCGCAGCAGCATTCTCCGCAGGTAGCTGCTTTGCTGGCAGCGTTGAAAGCGTTGCCACCCACGCCCGAGCCAGGGAGCGCAGATCAAGACCTGGCAGAAGCCGAAAAGACCCTGCTCAAGTTAATGCCCAACAAAACTCAGAAATTGACAGAAGCCGAGCAAACCATGCTCAGGTCAGTGCTCACCATAGATCAGGAACCAGTAGAAGGCGAGCAGACCCTGATCCGGTCCCTGGCCGAGAGCAAACCACTCAACAGCAGGACGCGGGCACTGGGCAACAGCAGACCGCGGGCGCTGGGAGACGCGAAAATCCACGCCTTTCTGGACATTGAGCAGGACGGACGGATTGTGCGAAGTATCCCCATCAAAGAGAACTCTGTGATTGTCGGGCGGGTCGATCCCAAGCGCGGGATCACGCCAGAGATTGACCTCACACAGTTCGACACCTTGAGCACAGTCTCGCGCCAGCACGCGCGGATTCACCTTGAGAAAACCCTCTTCTCTATCGAAGATCTCAAGAGTCGCAATAAGACGCGGCTGGGCGAATTGACGTTAACCCCGCTCAAGCCGGAATTGCTCCAGAACGGAGATGTGGTAAGCTTTGGTTCGGTCAAGGCCACCTTTCGCCTGCCTGGAACGAGCGAGTTACCCACGCCCTGGTCGCAGTCGTAGCTGCCCTTTAACTGAAAATATAGTTGCATACCGAGTGCTCCGGCGACTACCGAGAATCCTTGGTAGCCGCCAGATGTTTTTTGGCTACTGCTCTGTCAAGCTTCAAGTGACGCGTTGGGGCCGGGCGACCGCAAGGGTCGCCCCTACATTTCATGATGCTGGTTTTGCTTCTCTCAGGGAGGCAAAGACGCGCTCGGGCGTCATTGGGATCTGCGTCATTCGCACGCCGACCGCGTCCCTGATGGCATTGGCGATGGCCGCGGCCACCGGCACCACGGGCGGTTCGCCCACACCTTTGGCGCCGAACGGACCAAGCGCAGACGGCACCTCTACCAGGAGCGGTGTGATGGTGGGCGCGTCCTGGCTGTGCGGTAGCGCGTAGTCCATCAGCGTCGAGGTGAGCAATTGTCCATCTTCGTCGTATGCCATTCCCTCCAAGAGCGCCCAGCCGATGCCCTGGACTACCCCGCCGTGGATCTGCCCCTCCACCTCCGCCGGGTTAATGGCGCGCCCAACGTCCTGGGCCGCCACGTAGTCGAGCACGCGCACATCGCCCGTCTCAGCATCTACGGCGACTTTCGCCAGGTGCGCGGCGAACATAGGGGAGGAGACGCGATTGGCCGAGCGCCCGCGACCGAAGACTGGCTCGTAGGGAGCGCCGAAGCGCATCGAATTCGCTGCGATCTCCTGCAACGTGATAGACTTTTCTGGCACTCCCTTGACCATCACCTTTCCATCCCGCATCTCCATGTCTTCGGCGGCTGCCTCCAGCATCTCGGCCGCGATGGTAAAGATCTGGGTGCGCGCGTCACGTGCCGCCGCCAGCACTGCTGATCCCACCGTATAGATCGTCTTGCTGCCCGCAGAGAGGCCGCTGTAGGGCATAGAGTCGGTGCTGTCATGAGTCACGTTCACAGCTTCGGTCGGCAGGCTCAACTCCTCCGCGGCGATCAGGGCCAGCGAAGCGTCTGAGCCAGAGAGATCGACGCTGCCTACCACCACGGTAGTGGTGCCGTCTTGCTCCAGCCGACAAAGGGCTGCAGCAGGCTCCGTTCCACCAGGCCAGCCCCCAACGGCGAGACCTATTCCCACCTTCCAGCCCTTCAGTTCCTCTGGCGCTTGCTGCCTGGCCTGCACGCGCTGCGCCCATAACGGGTGCTGCTGGATCTGCTCAAGGCACTCTAGCAGGCCGATGCGCGGCCAGCGGCCACGCATGAGGTTCGGGTCGCCCTCTTTGAGGGCATTGATGCGACGGAACTGAAGCGGGTCCATCTCCAACTGCTGGCAGAGTTCCTGCACCGTCGATTCCAGGGCGAAGTAGGCCTGCGGACCGGCCGGGGCGCGATAGGCACCGGTACCAGGCTTGTTGGTCTGCACCACGTCGCAGCGGATGTCCAGGTTGGGACAGCGATAGACGCCGGCAAAATGGAAGCCGCTGAAGCCGGCCAGAGGATTGGGGTAGGCACCCGCATCGAGAATCATGCTGGCCTGGATAGCGGTGAGCGTCCCGTCCCTCTTCGCGCCGAGTTTGATGGTGATCACCGTCTGTGGCGCCGGGTTCCCGGCCAGCAGGTCTTCCTGGCGTGTGTAGACCAATCGTAGCGGCTTGCGCAGGCGATGCGCTACCGCCGCCGCCAGCGGCTCAAGCAGCGTCTCCTTCCCGCCGAATCCCCCACCAATCGGCACAGGCTCGACGCGCACCTGTCGCTCAGGCATCTTGAGCGCCTGGGCGACTGCCGAGCGCACATTGAATAACCCCTGCGTGCTAGGCCAGATCACCAGGTGATGGCCGGATGGGCTCGGCGCGACGGTGACCGAATGTGGCTCCATATAGGACTGGTGGACCGGGTGGGTGCGATAGCGGCATTCGACTACCACCTCAGCCTCGCGCAGACCAGCCTCGATATCACCCATCTTCAGAGGGGGTGTCTGGCTGACATTCGGCGAAATCCCCTCTCCCTCGACCGGTACGGCTCGAGGAATGCCTGCATGCCCTTCTCCATTAGCAGCTTCGAGCGGACGGTGAGAGCGGGCTGGAGATGAATCTGGCTGTGTGGCGGCCTCGGGATCGATGACTACAGGCAGCGGATCGTAATCGACGTCCACGGCGTCGGCTCCATCCCTGGCGCTCGCCTCAGTTTCGCCGACCACGATGGCCACAGGGTGTCCGCACCACACTACTTCATGCTGCGCCAGGGGAGATTGCGCGCGGGAGAGCATATCCATCTGGGCCATCCCCAGCGTTTCAGCAGTAAAAGCAGCTACAACACCTGGTATGGACAGGGCGGCCGACGTATCGATGTTCAGAAGACGTGCATGGGCATACGGGCTGGTGACCAGGCGCGCATAAAGCATACCTGGCAGCGCCTGATCTCCCGCGTAACGTGCCCTGCCGGTCACCTTATCGGGCCCGTCCTGGCGGGGGAGCGACGTGCCAACCAGGACAGGTTGCGCTTGCTGTTGCGTTGTTTGCGTCAAAGGGGAAATTCCTCCTTCTATGGTGCATCTATATAATTGCAGACTTCAAGCCGATGCACAGTACATCGGGTGGGTTATTTGGCTGGCCGTTCGAGTGCAATGACGGGAAGCTCGCGTGTCGTCTTCTTTTGATATTCGGCATAGGGAGGAAATACTTCTACTGCTCTCCTGAATGCCTGTTCTCGCTCATGGCCGGTGAGAATGCGGGCTGTGGTATCAAATTTCTCACTACCAACCTCAACCGTAACTTCCGGGTGAGCCAGCAGGTTGAAATACCACTCAGGATGTTTCGGATGGCCTCCTTTGGACGCTACTGCAAGTATGCGATCACCATCAGTCACAAGCATCAAGGGAGCTATGCGAGGTCGACCTGTTCTGGCTCCTGTGGTTGTCAGCAGAATTAAGGGTGCCCACCCTTTCACCTTGCCTCCATGGGCACGGAATTCCTCAATAACCGCTTTGTTTCGTTCATTCCAGTTATTCATCAATCAAATCTCCTCTTCAGCGTATTGAAAACCGAGAAAAATTGTAAGCAGGCCCACAATTATCTTTCTCTATTAGAAGAACATCTTTGCTCAGGGCAACTATTCCAATTGTTTTCCGTGTAGCGTAGCATATCCCCGGAATTTCCAGCACTCATCATTTAAGAATAGGGCTGTTACAAGGTCGTTTTTTGCCGCCTTCAACGGCAGGGAAGTGAGAGAGAAGATCGGGGGCACAGCCCCCGAACCC
>CATPCK010000767.1 GCA_955652655.1 uncultured Ktedonobacteraceae bacterium
CTTTAAGCGCAGGCATTTCAGTTCCGCCAATGATCAACGGTATCCCACTAACCTTTTGAGCGTTTGCCCAAATTTTCCGGGAACCTGCTACAAGATCCTTTAATTCATCACTCGTCAGATGTTTAGAACAGATATTATACATATGGTTAAGGAATACCGGTTCCTCCTCGGAAATGAACTGCCGAAATGTTAAGAGAAATGAACGAAACTCGTCTTCATCTGGCTCAACTAGCTCCATTTGGAGTTCTGAAACTGGATTCGCATGATAACTTAATCTAGTCTTCAAGCCTTTCTGAGCTAAATTTGTTTGAGATAACTCCTCAACATTTCGAACAAAAAGATTTAGTTTTTCCTGATCGCTTCGTTTTCTCTCTGTAGAACGTTTTTCCTGAGCCATTATGTTCCCACCTATTCTATTTGCAGAATGATAGCAAAGTTGCTATGATGATTTCAGCTCTGTTGCACCGTCCTTCGCTGCAGGGAGCATCGAGCGTTTACCCGACGCCAGACAGAGGCCGCGAGCAATCGCGGTTTTTGTTTGCCCTATTGTAAATCCCAACATTAAACTGGCGGGGAAGTACAATTATTCTGGTGGCTTTTGGCTTTCTCTCTCTTCTTTGTTTTTTGCTCATCGCTCTTGAGAGGCGAAACGAGCTCTCTTCCTTCCTTAAACAGCATCTCTCCATCGGCCAGGATAATTATACTCCCCCACCAGTTTAATGTTGGGATTTACAGAAAAGGTTAAAGAGTTTGGCAAATCACAGCAATGGATGGCGCGCGACCGTCCCCTTGAGGGACTTCAACATGCACAGGCTCCTTTGCTACACATACTGGCTGGTCAGAGATTCTTTGGCGTTGCGCAAATCGTGGGGAGTCCCCTCGAAGATGACCGTGCCGCCCTTATGGCCGCCTTCGGGTCCCATGTCGATGATCCAGTCGGCGTGGCGAATCACATCGAGATGGTGCTCAATCACGATCACTGTATTGCCGCCATCGACCAAGCGATTCATAATGGTGAGCAGCCGATCGATGTCTGAGAGGTGCAAGCCGGTGGTGGGCTCATCCATGACATAGATACTGCCCTGCTTGTGCAGTTCGCTGGCCAGTTTGATGCGCTGGCACTCGCCACCAGAGAGGGTCGAGAGGGGCTGGCCAAGGGTCAGGTAGTCCAGACCCACCTCGCTCAACGCCAGGAGTTTGGGCTGCACTTCTTTGATCTTCACAAATGCCAAGGCCTGCTGCACGGTCATTGCCAACACGTCAGCGATGGACTTCCCGTTCCAGGTGTAGGCCAAGACCTCGTCCTTAAAGCGCTTGCCGCCGCACACTTCACAGGGCAGCTTGACCCCCTCAAGAAAGCCAAGATCGGTGTAGGTGACCCCCAACCCCTGACAATTGGGACAAGCCCCCTTGGAGTTAAAGCTAAACAGACCCGCATCGACGTGGTTGGCGGTGGCAAACGCCTTGCGCACATCATCCATGATGCCAGTGTAGGTAGCCGGATTGGAGCGGCTGGAAGTACTCAGGGATACCTGATCGATCACCACAGCCTCAGGGTGCTGGCGCAGGAAGGCTTCATCGATCAGTGAGCTTTTGCCCGAACCAGCCACACCAGTTACGACGGTCAAAACACCCGTGGGTATATTCACGCTGACATCCTGCAAATTATTGATCGTGGCATGCACAATGGGCAGGCTCCCATTCGCCTGACGGAAGGTCTCCTTGATTGGCCTGGTCTGCAGCAAATGGTTGCCAGTGAGCGTATCAGCTTGCAGCAGCCCCGCATAACTGCCTTCATACACCACCTGGCCGCCCTCGCTGCCGGCATGTGGACCCATATCCACCACGTAGTCCGCAACTTTGATGACATCGGGATCGTGTTCTACGACAATCACCGTGTTCCCTTTATCACGCAGTTTCTCCAGGAGCTCGTTCAAGCGGTGGACATCGCGCGGGTGCAGGCCGACGCTCGGCTCGTCGAAGATATACATGACATCCACCAGGCTGCCGTTAAGATGCTTGACTATCTTGACGCGCTGCGCTTCGCCCCCAGAGAGTGTGTCGGTGAGTCGATCCAGGCTCAAGTACTCCAGGCCAATCTCCACCAGGTGCTGGAGCCGCTCGGTCAAGGTGCGCACCAGGGGAGTTGCGGCTGGTTCGGTGATCCCTTGAACGACCGCCAAAAGCTCTTCCATTTCCATCGCTGCCAGTTGCGCGATATTGTAGCCGTTGATCTTGCAGTTCAATGCCGCCTGATTGAGCCGAGCACCCTTGCAGAGCGGACAGGGGCCGAGCTGCAAAAACGGCTCAACCTGTTGCCGGATGCGCGGTGAAAGCGTTTGGATGTCGCGCGTCACGTACTTGCGATTGAACTTGTACACCAGGCCCTCATAGGTATTGTAGGGCAGACCCGTGTGTTTGCGCGGTTCGCTGGAGAGCAGCAGGTCCCGTTCCTCGGGGGTATACTCAGTGATCTTCTTGTCGTTGTCGAAGAAACCCGATTGCGCATAGATTCCGCGTTCCATGTTGATCAGTCCTGGGGCAATGACCGCGCCCTCGTTCAGCGATTTGGTTTGATCAATCAGCACATCCAGAGGAACGCCGATCGCACGGCCCTGGCCATTACATTCAGGGCACATGCCTTGGGGATTGTTGAAGGAAAAAGCGTTGGCAGAGCCAGCCGATGGTTGACCGATGCGCGAAAAGAGCAGCCGCAACACGGGCAAGATATCAGTGACCGTCCCCACCGTGGAATGGGAGCCACCGCCCAACGGCTTTTGATCAACCAACACCGCCATGCTCAGGCCTTCAATTGCGTCAGCGTCTGGTTGGGGATAGTGCGGCAGCAAATTGCGAATGAACAGGCTAAAATTCTCGAACAACAGCCGCTGTGCTTCATTGGCTATGGTATCAAATACGACCGATGACTTGCCCGAACCGGACACGCCCGTAAAAATGGTAATTTTGCGCTTGGGTAGCCGCAGCGAGACTTCCTTCAGGTTGTTCTCGCGGGCACCACGAATCTCAATATATTCTTGAACCATACTCATCTCTGTTCCCTCCGGATCTTTTCACCAGGCTTTCGCCTTTCTTGCGCTGTCGGAACGCCATAGTTTTTGCCATACGCCGCTCCGTGCCTTTCTGTACCAAGGAGCAGTAGAACACGAGATGTATTGGCAAAACTTCTTCTCTTTACTTACGACTCGTTGTGCTGAAGAGGCAGAGGTGGCAAGGCCATCGGCGCGACGCCTCGCATGATCTGCGCTATCGCGCCGATGTACCCGTCCGTCTCCAATCGTCTGATCAGTTCTGCCCTGCTCCAAGGATCGGTCGGGAGCGTTGACGGGGATCGCGGAGGCGACTAGGACTGAACCATCAGCCACCGGTTGCTATCGGGATCATGAAGATTAAACCACTTGACGCCAGAGCCCGGGCCATACAGGTCATCCTTTATGTCGTTGACCTTGACGCCTTTTGCTTTGAGCTCCTCGTACGCCGCTTCAATATTGGACGTCGAGAGATAGAGCGTCATTGCGCCCGGTTCCAGCTTACCATGCATTGTCGATAGCGTCAGCGTGGCACCGCCCCCTGGAAGTTCAAGCGTGACCCAATGCCGATCGCCTTCTCCATAGTCTTGGGTGACAGACCAGCCCAATTGCTCCGCGTAGAACGCTTTGGCCTTCGCCATCTCGGTGACTGACATCGTCACCATCAGAATTTTTTCATCAGCCATTGTCATAACCTACCTTTCACTTGTCGTATGCTTCTGTCAGAGATCATCCCCTGGCGCGTTTGGCGCCTCGCTCGTTTCAAGCGAGAGCAGGGTCAGACCGAGACGGACGATCTGGAGGAGCACTCCATGCAGCGCGGCCTGATCCGCAAGCCGCCCCACAAGCAGCGTCGTCCCGGTCTCCTGCTGCTCGATGCAGAGTCCGCCAAAGCGGTCTTGCCAGGACGGGTCCAGGTGTCCTTTGACACGTATTGCGTAGTCCATCTGCCTCCTCCGCTGATCTCTCGCGTTTCACTGCCTCCGCGCCGTGCTCGGAAAGGCGAACCATGGAAGATCACCATGGCCTCTCCACCGCGTCTACGAAAAGCATAGCAGAATGCGAGCCATTGCACAGTCGTCAATGTCATTTGTCCAATAACCTGGGTCTTACACAGCTTTGGTGAAACAGTGGTTGCTTAGTATACTCTCTCCTTCGTTCAATGCGATAATGTTGGTAGGGATGTACCTGAACAGGAAGGAGAGCACCATGATGAGCGCCAAAAATATCACCATCCTCATTTCAGGAGCCAGTATTGCTGGGCCGACCCTGGCGTATTGGCTCAAGCGCTATGGGTTCACTCCGACTGTGATCGAGCGTGAGCCACAGCTGCGAGAAGGCGGCTACCCGGTCGACGTGCGCTATGAGGCCGTGCGGGTGGCCAAGCTGATGGGGATCTGGCCGCGCCTGCGACAAGAGCAGACGACCTTGGGCGAGATCTCGTTTGTCAACGAACGCCATCAGCGCATCGGCAGAGTCAACCTGCAAGCCGTGCGCAAGTCCTTAGAGGCCTTAGACGTAGATGTGGTGGAGATCATGCGGGGTGATCTGGCCAAGGCGCTCTACGAGCTCACGAAGGACGAGGTGGAATACTGCTTCGGGGACTCCATCCAGGAGCTTAGGCAGGACGAGGCAGGAGTCGACGTGACCTTTGAGCGGGGCGGCTCCCGCCGCTTCGACTTGGTGGTGGGGGCTGACGGGCTGCATTCCATTGTGCGCACCCTGGTGTTTGGAGACGAAGCGCAATTTGAGCGCTATTGCGGCTACCAGGCCGGGGTCTTCACCACCGACAACTATCTGGGACTGGGCGAGGCCTCCATACAGATGTATAATGTCCCCGGAAAACTGGTTGCGGTACGCAGTACACGAGGCAACCAGACACTGGCCGCGTTTTTCCTGTTCAAGCAACCC
>CATPCK010000768.1 GCA_955652655.1 uncultured Ktedonobacteraceae bacterium
GATGGCCAACTCCACAGACCGGTGATGATTCACCGGGCCAACTTTGGCTCGATGGAGCGCATGATTGCCATTTTGCTTGAGCACCACGCCGGCGCTCTCCCGGCCTGGCTGGCGCCTGTACAGGTAAAGCTCATCCCCATTTCTGACCGGCACATGGTTTACGCGCACGAAGTCGCGGCACAGATCAGGGCTGCCGGTGTGCGCGTAGAGGTCGACACGCGCAGCGAGCGCATGAATGCGAAGGTGCGCGATGCCCAGTTGCAGAAGATACCCTATATTCTCGTGGTAGGTGACAAAGAGGTGGCTGAGCATGCTGTGTCTGTTCGCTTGCGCACGAATGAGAACCTCGGGGCCATGCCGTTAACGAGCTTTGTGGATCGTATCACAAAGGTTATTGATGAGAAAAAAAGGGATTTGTAATCATGAAATAAAATGTAGGGGCAACCCTTGCGGTTGCCCGGATCGTTGCCCTGAAACGGCGGCCAGGGCGGGGACAAGCCCCGCCCCTACATTTATTACGAAATCCTAATCGAGGTATTTATAAGCGGGCAGGGTCAAAAACTCGACAAACTGTTCGCTTGTAATGATCTCGTCGAGCAGCCGGGCGGCTTTGTTAAATGGGCGCGAGGCGTACTGTTGTTCGCCAATCGCTTTCTTGATTTTCTCTAACTCTTCAGCCTCTAGCTGGTGGAACAGCTCGACCGTCACTTTTCTGCCATCCGCGAGAATCCCTTTGGGATGGCGAATCCATTGCCAGATTTGTGAGCGGGAAATCTCGACGGTGGCGGCATCCTCCATCAGGTTGTTGATGGGCACGCAGCCGGAACCCCGAAACCACGACTCCATATACTGCAGGCTGACGCTGATATTCGTGCGCAAACCGGTCTCGGTAATCGTACCATCGGGAACGGCCAGCAGGTCTGCCGCCGTTACATGGACGTCTTCGCGCTTCTTGTCTATCTGGTTAGGGCCCTTCATAACCTTGTCGAATTCTTCCATTGCGACAGCTACGAGACCAGGATGGGCTACCCATGTGCCGTCGTGTCCGTCCGTCGCCTCGCGCAGTTTATCGGCCTGCACACGTGCCATCGCTTCTTCATTGGCCTTTGGATCGTTCTTAATGGGAATCTGTGCGGCCATGCCCCCGATGGCATGGACATTGCGCCGGTGGCAGGTCTTGATGGCGAGCAAGGAGTACGAGCGCATGAAGTGCGTCGTCATGGTCACCTGGGCGCGATCGGGCAGGATGAAACTTGGGATGTTGCGGAACTTTTTGATCGCGCTGAAGATATAGTCCCAGCGGCCGCAGTTCAGGCCGGCTGAATGTTCCCGCAGTTCGTACAGTATCTCATCCATCTCATATGCTGCCAGGATGGTCTGGATGAGCACTGTGGCTTTGATGATGCCGCGAGGAATACCCAGTTCATCTTGAGCCAGTACAAAGACATCATTCCAGAGGCGTGCCTCCAGGTGATTCTCCAGTTTGGGCAGGTAGAAGTAGGGGCCAGTGCCTCTCTCCAGCAGCGATTTAATGTTGTGGAAGAAGTACAGGCCAAAATCGAAGATCCCTCCGGAAATCTGTTGGCCGTCGATGAGCACATGCTTCTCCGAGAGATGCCAGCCGCGCGGACGCACGAGCAGGGTCGCCGTTTTCTCCAGCAGCGAGTATTGCTTGCCCTCGGGGCCAGTATAGCTGATGGTACGATTGATCGCGTCACGCAGGTTGATGTGGCCCTGGATGGTGCCTTCCCACGTCGGTGAATGGGCATCCTCAAAGTCGGCCATAAATACTTTGGCGCCGGAGTTCAGCGCGTTGATAGTCATCTTACGCTCGACAGGGCCGGTAATTTCGACGCGGCGGTCCTGCAGGTCATGAGGAATGGGGGCAACCGTCCAGTTGCCCTGGCGTATGCTCTCGGTTTCAGGGAGGAAGTCAGGCATGGTGCCCGCATCAATTTCGGCCTGGCGCTGCACTCTGCGTTGCAAGAGTTCCTCGCGCCTGCCTGAAAACGTTCGCGCCAGCGTTGCGACAAAAGCCATGGCATCTGGCGTCAATATCTCGGCAAATTCAGCAGTAATGGGACCTCGAATCTCGATGCCCTCTGGATAAGCAGCCTGTTTGGTCATTGACGGTCTGTTCCTTTCCATCTATGTCAACGAGAAGAAGGGCAAGTGTTATCATATCTAGCAGATATGATAACACTTGCCCTTCTTCTCCTCAAGTTTAATGAAATTGTTCTACTTCGGTTGAGCCTACGAGGGCCATAGTTGAAGATTCACCTCCAGCGATCGCTTGAGCCACCTCGTCGAAGTAGCCTGTACCTACTTCGCGCTGGTGTTTGGTGGCAGTGTAGCCTTCGGCTTCCATGGCAAACTCTGCCTGTTGCAATTGGGAGTACGCAGCCATGCCATGATCGCGGTACCCGCGCGCCAACTCGAACATACTATAGTTGAGAGCGTGAAAGCCAGCCAGAGTAACGAATTGGAATGTATAACCCATCTTCGCTAACTCTATCTGGAAATTCGCGATGGTCTCTTCATCAAGTTTTTTCTGCCAGTTGAACGAGGGGGAGCAGTTGTAAGCCAGCATCTTGCCGGGGAAGCGTTCGTGGATGGCGTCGGCGAAGCGCTTTGCCTCCCGCAAGTTTGGCTCCGAAGTTTCACACCAGATGAGATCGCAGTAGGGTGCGTAGGAGAGCCCTCTCGCGATGGCGGCATTCAGCCCACCATGCATCTTGTAGAAACCTTCAGGAGTTCGCTCTGCTGTGAGGAACTTATGGTCGACCGGGTCAATATCACTGGTGATGAGGTGTGCCCCGTTGGCATCGGTGCGAGCGATGATAAGGGTCGGCACGCCCAGGACATCGGCGGCTAAACGTGCAGAGACCAGGTGTTTGATGGCGGACTGCGTTGGTATAAGCACTTTTCCGCCCATATGGCCGCATTTTTTCTCGGAGGAAAGTTGATCTTCAAAATGGACACCGGCGGCACCGGCATCAATCATAGCCTTCATAAGCTCGAAGACGTTCAGTGGGCCGCCAAAACCGGCCTCCGCGTCGGCCACAATGGGGGCAAACCAGTAGGTGTTGCCATGACCCTCCGCGGTCTGAATCTGGTCGGCGCGTTGCAGCGCCTGGTTGATGCGACGTACCACGTGAGGCACGCTGTTGGCAGGGTAGAGGCTCTGGTCAGGATACATTTGTCCGCTAAGATTCGCGTCGGCGGCCACCTGCCAGCCGCTGAGATAAATAGCCTTTAAGCCGGCTTTTACCTGCTGTACGGCCTGGTTTCCGGTGAGTGCACCCAGGGCGGCAACATATGTTTCGCTATGCAAAAGATTCCATAGCCGCTCGGCTCCCAGCCGCGCAAGGGTATATTCGATCTGAACAGATCCACGCAAGCGGACGACATCCTCAGCACTATACGGGCGTGTTATGCCTTTCCAACGGAGGTTGCCTTTCCAGGAATCGGCAAGTTCCATGGCGGCGCGTGCTTTCCCATTGAGCAAAGCTTTACTTCTCCCGTTGAGCTCATGCTTCCCGTTTCCGTTCCCATTGCTACCGTTATGCATATAATTAAATCCAGCTACATCATGTTGACCGCTCATCCGGAAGATCCTTTCTCTCTATGAGGCCATTGGCTACAAGCCTGTCCACTTAAAGGGTAACATAAATGTTATTAAAAGGTCCAGGAAATAGCTTTCAAGCTTATTTGATTTAGCATAAGCTACAGGTTATGTAATATCGGTTTTTGATTAATTCTTGTTTTCTAATATGA
>CATPCK010000769.1 GCA_955652655.1 uncultured Ktedonobacteraceae bacterium
ATATCGACCTCTGGGAACAAACGGCGGGCGATTACCAATCGTTGAATTTGTGCTGTACCCTCAAAGATATCAAAGACTTTCGCGTCGCGGAACCACTTTTGGAGAAGCTGCCTGGACTCAGAGTTTTCGCCAGGAGCCGTAATGCGCACGCCTGCGGCTGTAACCTTCATCACTAATCCCCCCGCGTAGGCCTTACACATAGAAGCCTCTTTCGAGTTCGGGATGCTCCGGTCAGCCATCCATGCCGCGCGCCACACCAGGAAGCGAGCCATCTCCAACTCCTGGCCCATCTCATCCAACTCCAGTTCGATCTCTCGGCGTTTAAACGCAGAAAATCCCTTTGGCAGTTCCTCCTGCACCCACTGGTGGGTTTTCTCATACGCTGCTCGTGCGATGCCAACGGCCAACGAGCCTACCATTGGACGCGTCGCGTCCAGCGTTCCCATCGCTGCCTTAAATCCAGCCTTTTTGCTGCTCTGGTGGCCGCTTAGTAAGTGATCTTTGGGAATACGGCAGTTCTCAAAAATCAGTTCGGCCGTCTGTGAGGCGCGTAAACCCATTTTTTCTTCAATACGTCCAACGACCAAACCGGGGGTACCCCTGGGCACGACAAACGGTCGGATGCCTTCTCTACCCAGGCTTTTATCAATGGTCGCGAATGTAACTACCAGGTCTGCACGCGCTCCATTGGTGATGTAGTGTTTATGACCATTGAGCACCCACTCATCGCCTTCCAGCACCGCTGTTGTGGACATGCCAGCAACATCCGAACCGATCCCTGGTTCTGTCAACGCCAGCGCACCCCAATGCAACTGCCCATCCATATAGGGTCCAAGGAACTTCACCTGTTGTTCAGACGTTCCCTGCGAGAGAATTGGAGGAGCAGCCAGCCCGGGCCCTGGAATCGCTGTGGAGAGAGCCGCGTCCCCCCACGCCATTTCCTCCTGCGAAAGGATTGAGAGGACATTGTCCTGCTTCTCTTCTCCCTCCTGCGCCTGCGCGCGTGCTTGGCCGGACGCTCCTGCCCAGAAGCGCCGCTGCATGTTCCACATGAACGAGTCGGGAATCTTCTCTGTGCGGTCGCATTCGAGCGAAATAGGCCGCATCTCTTCCAGAGCGACCTGGTGAGCATAGTCGCGTGCTGCCTGTTGGGATTTGCTGAGGGTAAAATCAATCATGTTGTGCTACTCCATCGCTGCCGCGTTACGCATCCACATTTCAGCAGGGTGATCCTGGATGAATCCGGCCCCACCCAGGATTTGAATGGCATCTATCGTTGCTGACTTCGCGATTTTTATGGCCTGGTACTGTGCTGCTTCGGCCTCCTGCACGAGTGTCTCACAACCATCTCCCTGGTCCCAACTTGTTGCCGCGCGCCAGGTAAGCAGCCTGGCTGCATCCAGCTTCATTGCCATCTCAGCGATCATAAACGCGATCCCCTGGTATGAGACGATTGGGCGTCCAAAGGCAATACGCCCCCTGGCGTAATCCTTCGCATAGTCAAGTGCCGCGCGTGCCGTACCGCAGGCAACGCCCGCGCGCAAGATGTTATACAATGCCGCAGCTCGTAATACCCCACTATCTCCAGGTTTACCAAGCATACAGGCCGCGGAGACTGCTGCGTTCTCGAACGTATACGCCGCGCTTGGAGCCGCGATCAGTCCCAATTTCCCTTCATCATGACTGACACGTTCGCCCGCGATGTCCAGTGGAACCATCAACGCGCTCAGGCCCCCGGTTCCACTTGTTCCTTCGAGGCGTACCAGTACCACGCGTGGACTGGACTGCCCCCCGTGTATCACATCGCGCTTGCTGCCATTAAGGATATACTGTTCACCTTCCGTATGTATCGTCGCGCTAATTTCTGCCACGTAATAACCACCGGTACGTTCTGCAAATCCCAGGCTTCCCCGCTGTAGATGCCCTCGCGTAGCATCAGAGAACGGTGTGATATAGTGTTGCTGCTGGCTCTTATCTCCCGCCAACAGCACTGTCAAGGGTGCCATCAGCGACCCGATAATGTTCATTGCCAGCGCAGCGTCGCCAAAGCCCAACTCTTCTGCGATCAACGTATATGTTACCGCCTCTACTGCTCCCGAGCCGCCATATTCTTCCGGGAAAGGGGTTGTCAGTCCGGTCAGTGTTAGTGTCCTCATCAGTGCGGGTGAGATATCGCCCTGTTTCTCAGCACTGCGTCCCTGTGGGCGTAGCTGCTCCATTGCCACGCTCTGTGCCAGTTGACGGATCTCTTCCTGCTCTTGCGTTGGCGCAAAATTGAGCATAGCACTATATCCTTTCGATAATCATGCCGTTTGCCATGCCACCACCTTCACAGATAGTTTGCAGACCATAGCGACCGCCGGTGCGTTCCAGTTCATGCAGCAGAACAGTAGTCAGGCGTGCTCCAGAGGCACCCAGTGGATGCCCAATTGCCACTGCTCCTCCATTCACATTGACGCGCTGCAAATCAGCCCTGGTCTCTCGTTGCCATGCCAGCACAACACTGGCGAATGCTTCGTTTATCTCCACCAGGTCCATATCGTTCATAGTCAGCCCTGCCCGTTCAAGCGCCTTGAATGTAGCAGGAATCGGTGCGGTCAGCATCAGAATAGGATTATCTCCTGCCAGAGAGAAGGAAACAAAGCGCGCGCGCGGCTTCAGTCCCAATCGCTCAGCGGTTTCGCGCTCCATGATGAGCACCGCTGCTGCGCCGTCGCTAATCTGCGAGGAGTTACCGGCGGTAATCAGGCCATCGGGCTTAAACGCGGGTTTAAGACTGGCTAACTTCTCAAGGCTGGTATCCGTGCGTATCCCTTCATCCTGTTCGAATATGCTCGTAGTGCCATCCTCGTTTTTTACAGGAATAGGGACGATCTGGCTGCTGAAGCGTCCTTCTGCCGTCGCGCGGGCAGCCCGGCGATGACTCTCGAGGCTGAACTCGTCGAGTTCGTTCCTGCTGATCTCCCACTTCTTTGCCACTAAATCAGCGCTGATGCCCTGGTGAACCAACCCATTATCATAGCGTTTCAGCATCTGGCTGCCAAAAGGCTCTCCCGGGCCTTGCATGTACGACGAGCCCATCGGTACCCGCGTCATCAACTCAACACCACCCGCGATCACCACATCGTATGCACCACTGAGTACACCTTGCGCTGCAAAATGAATTGCCTGTTGACTGGAACCACACTGCCGATCAACCGTCGTGCCGGGCACAGTTTCAGGGAAACCCGCCGCGAGAACCGCGTTCCGTCCTACATTTAAACTCTGCTCTCCTACCTGGCTCACACATCCTACAATCGCATCCTCAACTAATGCGGGATCAATCTTCGTACGTTGCACCAGGGCTGAGAGTGTCTGTGCAAGCAAATCAACAGGGTGCCAGTCCTTCAGTCGTCCGCCCCTGCGTCCTACCGCAGTGCGCACTGCTGCAACAATCACCGCTTCGCGCTGTGTCATCATAGACTCCTTTGTTCTATCGTGGTAAATTCGTGGTGGCAATAGGGGGACATCTCTTCTATGTACAAGTCATTGTACGAGAATAGTTGAGGAAGTTCAAGGGATAATGGCAATTTTGAGATTTCGCTTGAACTCGCCTGTCGCTTCTGACATTCAGCCTTTCTCCTCGTTCGCTCTCTACGTTGCTTCTCGATGAATGTCACTTGAACTCAATTACACCGCGAATAGTACGCCCCTGCAGTGTATCGTTGTAGGCCTCGTTTACCTGGTCGAGCGTATAGGTACGCGTCACCAACTCATCCAACTTGAGCTTGCCATCTTTATACAAAGCTAACAACTCGGGAATATCCTTTTGTGGTTGCGAATCGCCGTAGATCGTGCCCATGATCGTCTTTTGCATAAGGACAAAGAGCATAGGAGGGATAGGCATCGATGTAACCTTTGCATCGGTCAGGCCAACAATTACTATTGTTCCATTTTTCCCCGTTGAGGCAGCGGCCTGTCCTATAGTCTCAGGGGTGGAGATTGCTTCAAAGGCATAATCTACTCCAATGCCGTCGGTGAGTTCTTTGGCTGCTCGTACAGGGTTCTGCTCGCGCGCGTTGATAATATGGGTCGCACCCAGCGTTTGCGCCATCTGCAGCTTAAAATCATGGATATCCACAGCGATGATCACGCGCGCCCCGGCCAGTTTTGCGCCCTGAATGATATTGACGCCCACGCCGCCGCACCCAATGAC
>CATPCK010000770.1 GCA_955652655.1 uncultured Ktedonobacteraceae bacterium
AGCGCATGGATCAGTATGTCCCAGGCTGCTTCTTCCACAGTGCTGGTATTCCGCACAGAAGACGGAGGCCAAACATGGCAGAAATCCAGTGTCCAGGCCGTCAATAGTTCTCGCTCCCAGATTACCGCTGTCGATACTCAACATGGCTGGATACTGAATCACATAAGTGGCGGACCGCAGGCTGAGATCATCGAGATTTTCCGCACAAGTAATGGCGGAAAAAGCTGGGAGCAAGCATCACGCGTCTATCCCGCCTCTACCGATGGTCCCCCGCCTGGTAAGCTTCCTTTTGGCGGCTCCAAGTCGGGGTTGAGTTTTGTCAATACATCAACCGGCTGGGTTACTGGTTCGGTGCCTGTCAACAACCTGACATGGGTATTTGTAACGCATGATGCGGGCACGACATGGCAGCAGCAAGCGTTACCGCCTTTACCTCATACAACAACTGCCATGCTTTCTTTTATGCCGCCAACGTTTTTTACAGCCAATGATGGCATTCTTCCCGTCAACTTTACCAGTGAGCATGCTTCGGGATTCGGTATGTATGTGACCCATGATGGCGGCACTACGTGGAATAGTGTGCCAGTCGCAAAAGAAGCCTCGTCGATAAGCACAATAGACTTTATCGACACGCAGCATGGGTGGGCGATAGACAGAGGTGGAACGAATCTCTATGCGACAATTGATGGGGGTATGCATTGGACAAAGCTAGCGTTCGCGTCCACCTCTCACAGTCTCCCCAGTTTCAAGTTCCTGGATTTTGTTACAACCGAGACCGGCTGGGCCATCGGTGCTACAAGTAGCAACACGCCGGTTCTGCTCAAGACGGTAGATGGGGGACATACATGGACGCCCATCAGGTATACGATCTCGTAAATCGGTATAGTTAATCACAATCCGGCGTTCGCCAACTCTTCCTTCAATGCACGCAGGTTGCGGTTTTGCTCACGCAAAGCTGTAATATAGCTAGTCCATGCCTCACTCTCGCCAAGCTTCTCGTATAAGGCGCGCATCTTTGCCAGGTACTTGCAGGCTGCCTGGTAGTTCTTGCGGTCTCGCAACGCGATCAGTCGTTCTGCATATTGTCGATACAGCTCGATTGCCTCACGCGGTCGCGTCTCTTCGGCGGCTCTGGCGACCTCAAGGGCGATATTGCCGTACCAGTAATAACCATAGCCTTCAGGGTAGGTGTAGCCGTAGATATCCTTCTTCGCGAACCCCTTCAGCAGCTGCAAGGCGTGGTCGATGTCACCTTCATCCAATGCAACCTGGATTAAGAGTGTGGTGTTGCTGGTTTGCTCCAGGAAAGCGAGCAACTCCGGTCGAAGGGTCTCCCAACGGCCAAGTCGCCTGGCAAGATCGCGTAGCTCCTGGTAGCGCCTGAGAAAAGGTTGCGTGCGGAACAACGTTTCGGCTATCTCCAATTCGGCGTCGTGGTTGTCCCTGTCCCGATAGTATTTCTGGAGCCATTCCAGGAAGTGGAGGGCCGGTTTCTCTTTGATGCGTGCTCTCACCAGGCGCTCGGCAACGGCATCCTGTCCATGCTGGATGAAGAGGTCGGCCAGTCCAAGGAATGCAAGATCATCAACACGTTGCGTTTCTCTGGCAGCTTCGTCAATGCGCCCAAGCGTCAATAGCCGATCAACCAGGTCAGAGGTACGACCAGTCTCGCGGCAAATTTGCAGGTAGGCTTCATCGTCGAGGGTATCTTTCTCCAGGTCCAGCAAGAACTTGCCATAGGCCTGGCGCCGGGAGGCTGGGATCTCTTCCTCTTCGTCAGTTAGTACATCGCGAATCCACTCTGCTATTGTGCGTCGTTCCAGCGGCGTTGTATATCTCACAAGGTGGTCCGATGCGTCGGCAGTGAAGTCGAGGTCGAGGCTGCTGTAGGTATGCAAGTCGTGCTGGTATATCTCAAAAAGCACCTCGATGATCTTCTCACGCGCTACCCGATCAGCCCGTTTGTCAGCCAAACAGTTGCCCAGCGCCTCAATACACTCTCCGACAAGCTCGTCTAATCCCTCCTCTTCTGGATAGTATCCCTCTTCTTCGTAGTAGTCATCGTACCTTTCCTCCTCATCATCGTAGAGGTGGGATTGCTCGAATATCTCCGTCACCAGGGTTTCATAGATCGTTGCCGCGCCGAGAAAGTCTCCTTGCTGCACAAGGCTATCAGCGGTCTTTTTCACTGCGAGCAGTTCCTGGGTAATGCGCGGCGTATCGCGTTGAAAAGCGTCAGCTACCTGGCGACGATATGTCGCCGGGTTCACGGAAAGGATCTTCTGAGCGGGGCGGATGAGGTAGCCATCGGGATGGCGCACCCAGAACTGCCGCATGTGCCAGGGGTAGTCGGCGAGTTCACGCGCGATGTCTGCCCGGGCGCGTTGGGCCTGGTGATAGACAGCATCTATGTTCTCTACGAGAAGGACGATCTCAACGCCGCTGCCGCGCCGCCCAGGCGGCAGAAGGCGCTCGCGCTCAGGCGCCCAGTATGGTGCGCTATCTGTCGCCAGTTGAATAGAGGTCTCCCCGCGAGACAATTCAACATATTCGTCTGCATCGCGAGCGACGACACGAAAGCCCAGCACATTCTCAAACCATGTGATGGATTGCTCTAAGTTGCTCACACAAATCTCAACCCAGCTTGTTTTAGTCATATCTCGGCCACCTCCATCGAATTGAGACACTGTATATGGCACAGCCATGTTGTAGCCAATTTGTCTCTTTTGCCTTATTTAACCTGCCAGTTCAGCCCTTCTTGTTATGAGCTTTGTAACACGATCCTCCTGGGCGGCCAGTTTCTCACGCTCTTTCTCGACGACCTCTGGTTTGGCTCTGGTGACGAAGGCTGCGTTGGAGAGTTTGCTTTGGAGGCGGGCTATTTCTTGCCGCGCCTGGGCAATCTCTTTGTCGAGGCGTTCCAGCTCTTTGCCGATGTCGAGCATGCCGGCCAGCGGGAGGTAAATCTCCACGGAATCGGCCAGCTGACTCATAGACTGTGCCGGTTTCTGGGCAAGGTGTTCATACAACTGGGGCTTCTCTGTGCGCGCCAGGAACTCGATCAGGGGAGCCTGCGCCTCGAGCATAGAGGTTTGATCGCCAGCAGCCATAATCACCGGCACGCGACGGCCTGGTTCGACGTTGACCTGGTTACGAGCGTCGCGAATACGCGTGATGATCTCCTGCACGAGACCAAACTGTTGTTCCGCCTCCTCATCGATTGCCTGGACATTCGCTATGGGCCAGGGCGCGATAATCAGAGCAGAGGCGGGCCACTGCTGTTGGTCAGGTTCGCTGCTACGATAGAGATACTGCCAGACCTCTTCGGTAACAAAGGGCATGAAGGGATGCAGGAGGCGCAAGCTCTGATCAAGGACGGTACGCAAGATGCCAGCCGTTGCCCGGCGTGCTTCATCATCGCCCTGCATCTGCACCTTGGCGATCTCGACATACCAGTCACAATAATCTGACCAGAAGAACTCGTTGACCTGGCGGCCAGCTTCACCCAGCTGGAAATCTTCGATCAGGCGGGTGACGTTGTTCGTCAAACGCGCCAGGCGACTGAGGATCCAGCGGTCGGCGAGGGTATGCGGCTGCACCTGGTCGATAGAAGGAACACCACCGGGAATACCGACAGTGGTCATGAGCACGAAGCGCGAGGCATTCCAGATCTTATTGGCGAAGTTGCGGTTCCCGATAATGCGATCTTCCACCAGTTTCATGTCGTTGCCGGGCGTGCTGCTGGTTGCCAGCGTGAAGCGCAAGGCATCGGTGCCGTACTTGTCCATGACCTCGAGCGGGTCGACGACGTTGTTCTTGGACTTGCTCATCTTTTCACCCCTGGCGTCGCGCACCAATCCATGCAGGTAGATGGTATGGAAAGGAACCACGCCGAGGAAGTGAATGCCCGCCATGACCATACGCGCAACCCAGAAAAAGATGATGTCGTAGCCCGTCTCCATAACGGAGGTGGGATAGTAACGCAGCAGGTCGGCAGTGACTTCAGGCCAACCAAGGGTGCTGAACGGCCAGAGCCATGAACTGAACCAGGTATCGAGCACATCCTCGTCTTGATGAATAGCTGTACTGTCACAATGAGGACAGGTAGAGATATCCTCGAGGCTGACGGTCATCTGGCCGCAGTTGTCGCAGTACCAGACGGGGATGCGATGCCCCCACCAGAGCTGGCGCGAGATACACCAGTCATGGATGTTTTCCAGCCAGTCCAGGTAGACTTTGTTGAAGCGCTCGGGCACGATTTTCAGTAGACCATACTTGACGGCTCCGATGGCGGGAGTGGCGAGTGGCATCATCTTGACGAACCACTGCTTGGAAATGAGTGGCTCAACCACGGTGTCACAGCGCTGGCAGTGTCCCAACGGCACAGTGTAATCCTCTATCTTGACGATTAGACCGAGGCGCTCCAGGTCAGCCACCAGGTTTTTGCGAGCTTCATAGCGATCCTGGCCAGCATAAGGACCAGCTTCGGCAGTCATCTTCGCGTCAAAGCCAATGACCTGGACGCGGGGCAGGTCGTGGCGCAGGCCGATTTCAAAGTCGACAGGATCATGGGCCGGGGTGACTTTCACCGCGCCTGTACCAAAGGCAGCATCAACGGCCTCGTCCGCCACGATGGGAATCTCACGTCCAATGACGGGGAGGATCGCCATGCGCCCTATCATGTCTTTGTAACGGGGGTCTTTAGGATTGACGGCCACAGCGGTATCGCCCAGAATGGTCTCTGGACGAGTGGTAGCAACACTTATGTATGCGGTTGGTTCGCCCTCGGCCAGCGGCTTCAACGGGTAGCGCACATAGGTCAATGTTCCTGGAGTATCGACGTGATTGACCTCCAGGTCGGAAAGGGCGCTCATGCAACGAGGACACCAGTTGATAATGCGCTCGCCGCGGTAGATGAGTCCCTCTTCGTAGAGGCGCACGAAGACCTCACGGACGGCCTTTGATAGTCCCTCATCAAGGGTGAAGCGCTCTCTTGACCAATCGCAGGAGGCTCCCAGGCGGCGATGCTGATCCTGGATGCGGCTCTTATACTGGTTCACCCACTGCCAGACACGCTCCAGGAAGGCTTCGCGGCCGATTTGATGGCGGTCTATGCCCTCCTGATTCAGCAGCCGCTCGACGACGTTCTGCGTGGCGATACCAGCGTGATCTTCTCCCGGCACCCATAAGGTGTCGTCGCCCTTCATGCGATGGTAGCGAATGAGGATATCTTCAATGGTAGCGGTGATGGCGTGACCAAGGTGAAGCGCGCCCGTGACGTTGGGCGGCGGCATACTGATGACAAAAGGTGCACCGGTCGCACCAGGCTGTGGCTTGAAGTAGCCTCCTTCTTCCCAAAAGCGATACCATTTGCCTTCAACGGCCTGCGGTTCGTAGGCTTTTGGCAGTGATAGAGATGCCTGCTTGGGCGAGTTGGGCGCAATGAATTGGGCACCGAGTGCGGCCCCTACATTGTTGTCTTCGATCATATATACTTTACCCTCTCGGTAATATAATAAACCCTTCCCCGCCAAGGACGAGAAAGGGTGTTAGCTCGTGGTGCCACCTTGTTTCGATCAATCAAATGATTGATCCTCACTGTGTGCGCTAACGGGCACTGCCGTGGAAATTGCACATTCACACCGATGGATGCGTTGTGATTAGTTCCAGACTCCCAGGCGACCTTGGGCACTGCTGCTCCGAGGAAGATTTGCAGCCTTTTGATCTTCCTTCTCTTGCGGAGTATGGAGTGCTTACTCCTCCTGCTCTTCGTCTTTGATGCGGTTTTGTTAGCTATAGTCTAATGTGTATGTGTGAGGATGTCAAGTTTTTGGGATGTTTGCTTGATAATGGCGTGGCTATTTTGTTAAGGTTCATAATAGGCTATGTGCGCGATAAATCGGCACCTACGGCTGGATGATGTTGTTCATCTGCATTAAAGTGTGGAATAGGCTTTGCCCGTGACTACGCCACCGGCAAAGCCTATTCCACACAGGAAATATGAGACCCCCTAGAATGGGAGGAGGTGGGTGGGGATGTGGGGGAGGACAGGGATTAAGGCGCTGACGATAAGGGCGATGATGAGCAAGAGCGCGAAGTAGGTTGAGAGTTTGAGCGTTTCCTGCATGGCGATGTGGAGGCTGGAAGGAAATTCAGTGCGAAATACTCCTGTGATCACCACGAGTAAGGTGGGGAGGGTCCACCAGGTGATCAGTACCAGGTGGGGAGCGCCATGTGGGAGACCGAGGGCAGTGATGATGGCGTACGCTCCCAGGAGCAGGAGGAGATAGAGTGCCCGGCTCAAGCGGAAGCCAAGGATGCCAGCCAGTGTGCGTTTCTCAGCCTGAAGGTCACTTTCAACGTCGCGCATGTTGTTTACGTGTATGAACGCCGTCGCCAACAAACCGAGCGGGATGCTGTAGAGAAGTACACTGAGAAAGGATGAGTTGTTGGTATGACCGCCTGCCTGGACCAGGTAGGCGCCTGACGTGATCAGTGGACCATAGATACAGAAAGCGGTGAGTTCACCAAGGGCGATTGAGGAAAGCGAACGAGCGGTCGCACTGTAGAAGAAGGCGCAGAACAGCCCGATGATACCAAAAAGAAGGGCGAGCAGCCCACCAGTGAAGGCCAGGACAATGCCTATTATACCACCGAGGGCCAGCATGATTAAGCCAAGGTTCAAGATGCTGCTGGGTTTAATCAATCCTTGCTGAATAAGGCCACCGGGACCAAGTGGGTTGCTGATATCTACGTTCTTGATGTAGTCATAATAATCATTGACAAGATTCGCGCCTACCTGCAAGGCTACTACCGCACAGAGAGTCGCAAGGAAATGCAAAGGGCGAAAGTGACCAAAGGGAGTATTCGGTGTTATAGTCTGCATCCAGGCAAGGATGCTGCCTAGCAGAGCGGGCATCAAGGGGAGCAATAGATAGGTGGGACGAATGCCATCCCACCATACCAGTAGCCATTCGACAGGGGTCCGGCGAAATTCGGATGGCGGTGCTACCAGTGGAGGGGGGAGGCGAACCGAGCTGGTGGTGGCGACTGAACGCACAGCAACTTCAGGCTCAAGGGCATTGATGGTCTGCAGCGATCCTAATGGTATCGTCGGCACATCTTCCGCCTGCACTGACGCAGCCGTTACTATTTTAGCGTTTGCTGGCACATTCCCTTTGGGCGGAGAGAAGGCCATGGTATCTTCACCTGGGATTGAGGATACTATTTTTGGGGATGGGGGTACCCTCTCTCTGGTTGGGGAAACGGTTATAGTATTATCGTTTTCCTCTGAGGCCGAGTCTTTGCTTTGCATGTGCATGCACCCTTCCTAAAGAAAGTAAGTTGGTTCTATGCTTGCTGGGCAGGGGCAAGCCCTGCCC
>CATPCK010000771.1 GCA_955652655.1 uncultured Ktedonobacteraceae bacterium
GAGGCTTTTATCAACAAGCGAGGCTACTGTATCCAGGACGGGTTCAGCTCCATCACCCAGAGTTGCATACATGGCCTCTACCGCCTCCAGCGTGCAGCCGCCAACAAAGATGGAGAGCCGCCAGAAGAGTTGTTGTTCCTGAGCATCTAACAGGTTATAGCTCCACTCGATGGTGTTGCGCAGGGTCTGATGTCGCGCCGCCACATCTCGCGCGCCACCCGTCAGCACCTGCAGCCGTTGACTCAAACGCGCCAGCAGCGCTTCGGGCGAGAGGAGTTTCATACGAGCAGCCGCCAGTTCGATAGCCAGTGGCAGACCGTCCAGGCGGGCAGCAATCTCTACAACGGCTGGCGCGTTGATAGCAGTTAACTGGAAATCTGGTCGAACTGCCTGAGCGCGCTGGATGAACAGCGCTATGGCTTCAAATTGTGAAAGCGTCGAAATATCCGGCACTTGCGCAGGATCGGGGTGTGAGAGCGGCGGCACGATAAACTCGCGCTCGGCTCGCACACGCAACACTGTTCGACTCGTGACGACTAGCTTGAGCTGCGGGCAGGCCGCGAGGAGGTCGGCAATGTCGATTGCCGCGTCTATGACCTGTTCAAAGTTGTCAAGCAACAGCAGCATCCGCTTCTGTCGCAGTTCCTCCTTAAGACGCTCCAGCATTGATAGGCTGCCCCGCTCCCATAAGCCGAGAGTTTGAGCGATGGCGGGAATAACTAACGCGGAGTCGCTAATGGGAGCCAGGTCCACGAAATAGACGCCATCCGCAAACAGGTCACTCAGTTCTGCCGCTACCTGCAGGGCGAGCCGGGTTTTACCCATTCCGCCGGGACCTGTCAGGCTCACCAGGCGAACGTCATCACGGCGTATCAGTTGCCCGATGGCGTCTACTTCCTTCTCCCGTCCGATGAGTGGCGTGGGCTGGACTGGGAGGTTGTTAGGAAGGGCATCGAGGGTTTTGAGAGGTGGGAATTCGGCAGGCAGCCCCGCGATGACGAGCTGGAAGAGATGGCTGGGCTGTTGTAGGTCTTTGAGGCGATGCTCGCCCATATCTCGTAGACTCACTCCATCGGGCAGGTTATGCTCTACAAGCTGGCGCGTTGTGTGGGAAAGGAGTATCTGCCCACCATGCGCGGCATCCATTATGCGTGCTGCATGATGCACATCGATGCCCACGTAGCCTTCGGGGACCAGCGATGGTTCACCGGTATGTAAACCCATACGCACACGTACAACCGCACCGTCGGGCCAGGGGTGATTGGCCAGAGCGCGCTGACCGGCCACCGCCGCCGATATAGCATCTGTCGCGCGAGCGAAGGCGATGAAGAAGGCATCGCCCTGGGTGTCAACCTCGTGGCCGTTCCACTGCTGAAATGCCTCACGCAACAGGCGGCGTGACTCGGCGAGTACGGTGGCGTAGCGATCGCCTAACTGCTGGAGGAGTTGCGTTGACCCTTCAATGTCGGTGAAGAGTAAGGTGATCGTCCCCGTTGGCAATTGGCGCATTGAGATTCTCCCTGCTCTACGGAAAGCGCGGCGACCATTCAGTGGTGTGCCGCGTCGATAATAGTCGAGACGATTCTATTATATCGTAGAATATATTCCGCATTTCTCCCCACGAAAAGGTTAGATTTGACCGATTTTTCGCAATCTCCCGTGATTGCCACCAGTTCAAATCGGCGTTCCTTTGGGGTCAACCATCGTTAGGAAATGCTCTCGCGATCTTAACAATTACCCTGAAGCCAATTCCTTTCGGAACCTTTCTATGCCCCTGGCTCTACTTAAACGTCCTCGTTTTCCTGGAAAGAGCAGACCTCATCACGACCTTGTGGATCACCCGCACTTTCCATGATTCAGGGCTGTGCGAAACGCTACGCGCGAATCATAAACCATTCGACTTCGCCCGGCTCGCAGACGGGATGGCTGCAAACTCCGGGGCAACGACGCTCGGCATCCGCGAACGTACTCGCCCCTACGCGCGTCTATTGTTTCATGGAGGTCACCGCGCGCACCTCCTCCAGTTCCGTCAGCACGCGTTTCCACTGCAACGACGCCAGCGGCGCGACGAGCAGCTCGCCGTTGGAGAGCACCGCGAACAACTCCTCACCGACTTGCTCAAAGCGTTCGACCATGTGACGACGCCATGGCACTTGCAAGCCATTGGAGGTCACCTGCCAGGTCTGGCCGCCATCATGTGATTCTTCGATGCGCCCATCCGAGTCCACTCCAGCGGCGGGACCTAAAATTATGTGGTTGGCATCGTCACCATCGAGCCACACCGCGCGCACGTAACAATCGTAGAGCAACGTCCAGGTCTTGCCGCCATCGCGCGTCCTATACAAACCTCCGCCCGTCGGGGCGAACACCAGGTCGGGCGCTGATGGATGCACAGCGATGGAGTGAACATCAGGATAAATCAAGGGTGCGGGCGGACCTTTGAGGTCAGGCTTGCCGTCGCTGCCTTCTGCGAGGCGCCATGTTTCACCACCATCGTCCGAACGGAGCGCGCCGCCGACTTCGACTGCCGCATACGCGCGTGTGCCATGAAAAGTAAAGCCGCGCACACATCCGGCTTCCGGCGAATATGGCAGCATCCAGCCGTGCTCATCGCGCATTTGCGCGACCTCGGGACACTCGCGCCAACTCAGGGCACCGTTGTGCGAAACGAAGATCGCGGCGGGTTCCGTCCCCACGAATTCGTAATCCGAGAGACCCGGATGAAACGCCATCCAGCGCACGTGCCGCGTATGGAGTCCATCGCTGGCCACGTGCCATTGCTCACCAGAGTCATCCGAGCGAAAAACGCCGTTGGTCGTCCCTGCGAGAATCACGCCCTCGCGCGCAATGGCGCTCGTGACGTTTTGACCATCCAGGCCGCGCGCTCGCATGCGCCAATCATTTGCGTTGCGTTCGTACGTAAAAATTCCGTGTCCCGTCGCAACAATGAGCGTGGTGTCCATTCTTTCACCTTCCTGTTGATCTCGCGGAGGGACGATTGCGCTCGCTTACGAGCGAGGTCCGGCGCCCCTCCTGAATGTTGCCCAGTCGCTCTTTGCATTTAACGATGCGCACGTACGATTCGTCAATGCGCGCCAGCGTGATTTTGCCCTCATTCAAACAATCGCAATCGTTTTCGCCGCGATGTGCATTGCCTCAGCAGGAATCTGACTTTGCGTTCTTCAAGAAACACC
>CATPCK010000772.1 GCA_955652655.1 uncultured Ktedonobacteraceae bacterium
ATGGCCTTCCCGCGTTTGAACGCCTTTGGCTATTGGATCGTGCTCTTCGCCGGAATCTTCCTGAATTCGAGCTTCCTCCTTGGCCAGGCGCCCAACGGTGGCTGGTTCAACTACGCGCCATTAAATGAGCTGACCGTGAATTGCGGTAACGCTGTCATGTGCACACCCGGCTTGAACGAGGATTTCTGGCTGCTGGGTATTCTCCTCCTGGGTATTTCTTCGATAGCTGGCTCGCTCAATTTTGTGGTCACTATTCTCAAGATGCGCGCGCCGGGTATGACGATTAACCGTATGCCGCTGTTTACGTGGATGACCCTGGTAACAGCCTTCCTGCTGCTCTTCGCGCTTCCCAGCCTCACGGCTGCCAGCGTCCTGGAGCTGCTCGACCGTCACCTGGGCACGCATTTTTACCAGTACGCTGCTGGTGGAGATCCATTGCTCTGGCAGCACCTCTTCTGGTCGTTTGGCCATCCCGAGGTGTACATTCTCATCCTGCCTGCCTTTGGTATGATCTCCGAGGTATTGCCCGTCTTCTCGCGCAAACCTATTTTTGGCTATACCTTTATCGCCTGGTCTGGCGTGGCTATCGGTTTCTTGAGCTTCACTGTATGGGCGCACCATATGTTCGCTGTTGGCCTTCCTCCGATCGCGCAGGCCTTCTTCGCTACCAGCACCACGCTGATCGCCATTCCGACCGCTGTGAAGATCTTCAACTGGATCGCGACCATCGCGTTGGGTAAGGTGAGCCTCAAGGTTCCAATGCTCTTCGCCTGTGGCTTTATCGCCATGTTCCTGATTGGCGGCCTGGATGGAGCGGCCCTGGCGGTTGTGCCATTCGACTACCAGGTCACGGATACCTACTTCGTGGTTTCACACCTGCACTATGTGCTCTTCGGTGGTACCGTCTTCGGCATCTTCGCGGGCTTCTACTACTGGTTCCCCAAGATGAGCGGCAAGATGATGAACGAGCGTTTAGGACAGATCCAGTTCTGGCTCATGCTGATTGGCGTGAATCTGACCTTCTTCTCCATGCACATCCTGGGTCTGCTGGGTATGCCGCGGCGTGTCTACACCTATCCGGACAACCTTGGCTGGAACGAAATAAACCTGCTGCAAACAGTAGGCGCCTTCATACTAGGATTGGCGATTATGGTCTTCTTCTGGAACTTAATCACGTCCTTGCGCAGCGGGCAACCTGCGGGCGATGATCCGTGGGATGCATACACGCTGGAGTGGGATACCAGTTCCCCACCGGCGCACTACAATTTCCTGACTGTCCCGACGGTTCGCAGTCGTCGCCCGTTCTATGACAAGAAGAATCCCGATATCGCTGACTGGAAGACAGCAACCCACTGATAGTGACTGCATGGCTTAAACCCGGTAATTGTGTTGAGATGAGATAAGCGGGAAAAGGAGAGTATGTGACTGAGGAGCAAAACCAGGGCGAGAAGGACGCGAAAAAGGCCCTGCCGCCTAAGGGGGTACAAGAGCAGGCGCTCGGCCCTCAAAGGAGCATCTGGCCTTTTGGCCTGGCAGTGGCGCTGATCATTTTGCTCGTTGGTCTCATCACCAACCTGGCCGTATTGGGCATCGGTGTGGTGTTAACTGTTGCTGCTATCATTGGCTGGGGGCTCGAACAAAGGAAATAGCGGTGGGTGTCTCCGTACACCGGAAAGGGCGTGCGGTGACACCTATCCTCAAGATAGGGAGAGGAAAACAAATGAGTACTGCCCAAGGTGAGCCAATCACTGCTGCTGCTGAGCATCAAGTGGCGGAGCGAAGTTTTGGCTGGTGGGGAATGATCTTCTTCATTACCACGGAGGCGCTGATCTTCGCCAACTTGATCGCGGCGTATCTTTACCTTGAAATCAGGAATTTGGGCGGCCCCTTTGCATTCAGGCTGCCCTCGGGGGACTACCTGGATTTCGTCTATCCCCTGATCAACACATTCATCCTGCTGGCAAGTAGTATCCCCGCGCGTATTGCGGGCGCCGGTATCGCCAGGGGGAATCGACGTAATATGGTGTTAGGTCTTCTTGGCACGATTGTGCTTGGCTGCATCTTCCTTGGTGGCCAACTGTACGAGTATACGAACCTGGCCGCATCGCATTTTACAGTATCATACCAGACCTTCGGCTCGGCCTTCTTTACATTGACCGGTTTTCACGGTTTACACGTCACCGTCGGTGTGCTTTTCTTACTCATCTGTTTGATCCGTGCCCTGCGCGGTGACTTCACGGCGAAGAATCATTTTGCTGTCCAGGCAGGTGAGATGTACTGGCACTTCGTTGACCTTGTGTGGGTAGTTGTCTTTAGCACGGTCTACCTGCTTCCCCTCCTGCTGCGTCCCTAAATATTCTTTATAGTATTTGCAGCGCCAAAGCGCAAGGCGCTGCAAATACTATATACTATACTTTCTCTTTACCCGTTTTTGTTTATGTATGCTTCTAGATAGCACAAACCTATCAAAAAAATATGGTAGAATAGATAGGTGCAATATTTTTGTACCCTGGAATGTGTTCGTTCGGAAGAGTGAGACTAGATACCTGGAGCCAGGCGACAGAAAGGATTGACGACGATGAAAGAAGCAATGAGCGGAAGCGGGGCTGTCGCTGTAAGCGATCGAGAAAGCGCCCGCAGGGCAAAAAATCGGACACCTGAACGCTGTTCCATCTGTAGCGGTCGCCTCAAATCAGGGTCAGTTCCCCTGATGGAGCCGGTAGGTGTACCCGAGCCTCGTCGTTCCTGGATTCTTTGTAATGACTGTTACCAGTCTCTGCTCATCGAAATGCGCCGCTCTCCTGTCCGGACTCCCTTACGCCTGCGTATAGCAATGGGTATAGTCGCCTCGGAACGCTGGCCCAAGTCGTATTCCTCGTCGCGCTCAATACTGAACGACCGCAAGTTGATCCTCTTTATTGCCTGGGGATTCGTCGTCGCTATGCTATTTCACCTTGTTCTCATCGTGATGATCGCTACGGTTGCTAAATAACAAACCTTGACCTGTTTGCTAGAATATAAATGGGCCAGACAAACTCAAGCAACCAGGAGAGGTTACCTGCATCATGGATTTCGCCGCCGGAAACGGGGCAGATACAAATACGAGCAATAGTGGTTGGTGGGCCGTAGAGAGCGCTTTAGCTCCATCACATATTTATTCAAAAGATAGCGATATTTTATCTGCCGGACTCTTACAAGAATATAGCGTTCTCGCGGGAGTCGCTGCCAACATGAGCAGCGGCTTTCTGCTCTTAAATTCACGAGAACGCGTCACCTACTTCAACGCCAGCGCGGTGCGCCTGCTTGGCATCAACAGTCATGAGTTGATTGAGCAGCCTGTTTTTGATGTGCGGAAACAACTCCTGACCCTGGCGGCCGAGCCTGAGCGTGTGCAAGACGAGCTTGACCGTGCCTGGTTCTCCCCTGGACAAGAATCTTCGACAGATATCGCCCTGGCAGATGCGGCGGTACGCTGGTTGCGCGTGCGCTGTTTCCCGATGTGGGATGCCACGGGACATCTGTTGGGCCGCGGGATACTCCTCGACAATATCACGCTGGAACGCTCCTCTATCGAGTCTCGTGGGGAGGCGCTGGCGCTCGCTGCGCATGAACTGAAGACGCCGCTCGCGGTAATTAAAGGCTGTGCCACGACGTTGTTGGGGAACTCTACGCGTTGGGACCCGATTATGCAACGTGAAATGTTGCAGATGATCGATACACACGCGGACCGCTTATATGATGTACTTAACACGCTGCTGGATGTCTGGCGGCTTGATTCAGGGGCACAGACCTTGCAGCTATCACAGGTACAGATTCCTGAACTGCTGCGCCAGGTCGTGGAGCACTGGCAAAAGGCCGCGCCGCGCCACACTTTTGTGCTCACAATCCCACCAGTAGTACCTCTCGAAGTGGTTTGTGATGCTGTGCGCGTGGGGCAAGCCTTGCACTCCCTACTGAACAACGCTGTCACGTACTCTTCTGAGGGAGGTACCATCACTATTTTGCTGGAGAGCAATGATGTCGAGGTACGCCTGAGCATCACAGATGAAGGAGTGGGGATTGCTCCTGAACATCTCGATCGTATTTTCGAACGTTTTTACCGTGTTCAACAGCGGGAAGGGTTGACTGTCAGTGGAAGTGGTCTGGGTCTGGCTGTCGCACGAGCCACATTTGAGGCTCATGGCGGCAGAATTTGGGCCGATTCAGCCGGGCTGGGAGAGGGTGCTACGATTTACTGTACGTTGCCCTTTGCGCCGCGCTTATCCTCGCAGCTACAGCGACAGACGCAACCGCTCTCCTCGTCACCGAGTGGTCCGTTACCCACGGTACGTAGTAGTGGTTTGCTCAAACCCAGCCAGCGAGCGTATATCCTGGTTGCCGAGGGTGACGCACGCCTGGTGCGCTACCTGCGAGCCAATCTGGAGGAGCATAGCTACCGCGTGCATACGGTCAATCATGGCATTCAGTTCCTGCGCCAGCTTGACCTGGAAGAGCCCGACCTGATCCTGCTCTCGACGCGCCTGGCCGATATCAGTGGTCTAGAGCTATTGCAGCGATTGCGCGAATTCGCGCACATTCCCGTGGTCATGCTCTGCGATGATTGCGATGAAGATGAACGTGTGAGGCTGTTTGATCTTGGGGCCGATGACCTGGTGATGAAGCCGTTCGGTATGAAAGAACTGCTGGCGCGATTGCGCGCGCTCTTGCGCCGCAGGGCCGCTCCTGGTGAACAAATGGCACCTCAGGCTATTTTCACCACGGGCGAACTGACCATTGATTACGCCCAGCACCAGGTCTTTTTAGAGAGGCGCCCGGTACAACTGAGCCGCACGGAATACAAACTGCTCAGCACGCTGGCGCACAATGTGGGCATGGTTCTGACACATGAGGTGCTGCTGGGACGAGTATGGGGGCCGGAATATAACCGCGAAGTGGATTTCATATGGGTCTATATCAGCCGCCTCCGTCGCAAGATCGAGGCCGATCCACGACACCCAACATATATTTTGACCGTACCGGACGTTGGCTATAAGCTGGCGAAATTATAGTGCTGTGACGTATATATTCAGGCCTTTGTAAGGCTTGGTGGCTTTTTGTCAAAGCAACTGTAATGTAAAGCGGATATGCTCCCTTGCAGAAGCTAACGTCGTAGAAAGGCTCTTAACGCCAGCATATGGAGGAGCATTCATGCCACACGGACCGGAACCAACCGTTCTCCTCATTGAGACTGACACTTCATTACGGCGGCTGATTGCTCTGGGTTTACAGTATCGCGGCATGCACGTCATTGAGGCAAATACTCCGGCCAACCTTCCAACGGTTGAGGCACGAGAACCTGATTTGCTGATACTCGATATCGATGAAAATACTGGGAGTAACTGGTCACTCTTGGACGCGGTACAATCACACCCCTATCTCTCCACGTTACCGGTTGTCGTGCTAGCGTGGGAATGCCCTGTACCGGTAGGTGCGACTAGAGACGTACAAAGCCAGCTACAAACGTATACGACATTTCTCAGCAAACCCTTTGATGCGCGCGCCCTGTACACAACGATAGAATCATTGTTGGCTGCCGTGAGCAGCGCGCAAGCGACGACACAGTCACAAGAGATAGCGCTGCTCAGACAGGGAAAAGTTTCATCGCCTAGCATCTGGCCGCTTCTGACGGCCGCTGGTTTACTGCTGACATTCATTGGTTTGATGGGACTGCTGGCCATTAGCGCTGTGGGCCTGTGCGTTGTGCTGGTTTCCCTGCTCTGGTGGACGCTGGGGTCGAGTATCAAAAAAGAAGCAGTAGCAATATAAAATATTTATAACGAGCTGGACATAGAGAAGGGCGACCGCAAGGGCTCGTCTATTCGCACCAACGTAAGGGTCTTGCGAAGGGGTACCCGCGCCACCCCAGGACTGGGGCAAGCCCAGTCCCTACTATACACGGGCTTCGCAAGCCGATTCGTGATATAGTAGGGGCGACCCTTGCGGTCACCTTGGCTCCTCTACAAAGCTTTTGATGAGCGGGAAGCAGACTGGGTCAAAGTAAAAGCAACATGGTAATATTCAGGTTATTGTAAGGTACGCTCTTGCAACTGCAAGCCCGCTATCAGTCTCAGGCACGATAATCAGGCTTGTATCATCTCGTGCATCATAAGGATAGTGGCACTTAAACGATGGAAACAAATGACAGCATAGTTGACGATAACCTGCAAAACACACAACCCGCAAAGATCACTAGCAGGCGTAAAGGCAGCCGTAAGCGCAACATCACCATTTTTATCGTAGTGAGCCTGTTAAATATCGGGCTGCTTGTGCTGCTCTGGACTCAACTACTGACACCTGCACAAAACCACGCAGGAGCCAGCAGCGATGGTCCGTCTGTAGCGAACCCATTGAAAGGGCGGCCGGCGCCCGATTTCAAGTTAGCCGCGCTCGGCATGAAGCAGGCATCAACACTTAATCTGGCATCGCTGAAGGGCAAGGCGGTTGTCCTCAATTTCTGGTCTTCATCGTGTGCTCCCTGCCAGGAAGAAGCTGGATTGCTGCAATCTACATGGCAACGTATGCAATCGAAGGGGGTCGTCTTTGTCGGTGTCGATTTTGAAGATACGCAGGGAGACGGCTTGAGCTTCCTACAAAAGCACGGCATTACCTATCCGAATGTACTCGACGCGAATGGCGCAACCGCGATTAACTACGGTGTAACGTATACCCCGACGACATACTTCATCAATAGCAAGGGCGTCGTCGTCAGCATGATACCCCGTGAAATGACTGCACAGGACCTGCAAACGAATTTGCAGTTGCTGACGAGCTAAGGACATGCATGTTAGAAATACGCCTGATAGTTCGAGCGGCCCATACGCTGGCTGCCGCCGCCTGGGTCGGGGGCAGCATACTGTACCTGGTGGCAGTCTTGCCGGCGTTGCGCAGTAAGGGACCCGCCCCAGCCGTGGCTGGTGAGATAGCCGCGCTATTCAGGCGTATGGTGAATATCTGTATGGGGGTATTGCTGCTCAGCGGGGCATACCTGACGTTTGATCGGCTGACGCAGACCACGCTTGGCTGGCCCTACATGGTCGTCCTGGGCTTGAAAATAGTCATAGCTACTGGTATGTTTATATTGGCCATATATATCGGGCAAAGTAATATACGGCGGCTGGCGAAGCGCTCGACGCGGCTCTCCAGGGCCGCGCCACAACTTATGTTAGCGCTGGGTATAGTAGTATTTATCCTGGGCGCCCTCCTCAATGGCTTATTTGAGGGAACGATTGCGCCCCACTGATACATTGGAGTTACAGTATGCAGCCTGCTTTGGCAGTACCAACTGAAGAGAAGAGCCCGTCGCGACGGCGTAAACGGTTGCCTCTCAGTTTTATCATTGGCGGACTGGCTATTTTAGCAGCGGTAATCTACCTCGTGTATGCCAATACACAGGCGAACGCTGTCTACTATATGACGGTGAGCGAACTCAGGAACTGTACCACCTGTACTACACAGTCTGTGCGCGTGGCAGGCGTAGTGCAACAGGGTTCGATTGTACGCAATGACCAGCAGCAACTTGTCAATTTCGTCATCACGCAAGGTGCACAGCGCCTGGCGGTGACCTACAACGGCGTCGTTCCAGACATTTTCCGCCCGGGCATCGAGGTGGTGGTAGAGGGTCACTATACCGGCCAGGGGCCGTTCCAGGCTCAGGACCTGCTTGCCAAGTGCCCGTCGAAATTTCAGGCCGCTACGCCAACACCGTAGAAGTATTTTCATACTCGATAAGGAATATCTGTGCATTTTTCGGATTTAGGATTCATCGCTCTCATCCTTGGATTGGTGTTTGCAGTGTATACCGGCTGCGTGGCCGTACTGGGCGCGCTGCGGAAGAGCACGCGGCTCGTCGCGAGCGCGAAGCGCGGTGTCCTTGCGGTTGCCTTCTTCCTTGTATTGGCCTCGGCCGCGCTGATCATCTCGTTTCTCAGCCATGATTTCGGGGTGAGTTATGTAGCGCAACATTCCAACCTGGCCATGCCGTGGTATTTCACGACGGCGGCGTTTTATGGCGGCCAGGAAGGGTCGCTGCTCTACTGGGCCTTGATGCTATCGGTGTTCTCCGCCATCTTTGCCCTGACCGCGAGACGGACAGTGGCTGTACTGGTGCCCTACGCCATGACGACGCTGATGGCTATCGAGACCTTTTTATTGATCGTGCTGATCACCGTCTCAAGTCCCTTTGTACGACTGCCCGTCGCTCCGCCCGATGGAGTGGGCTTGAATCCGCTCTTGATGGATCCCGGCATGCTGATTCACCCACCGATGCTGCTGATGGGCTACATGAGCTTCTCGATACCTTTTGCTTTTGCTGTTGCCGCCATGATTACCGGCAAACTGGACAGCGCGTGGCTGCGCTCCATTCGTCGTTGGACGCTGGCATCGTGGTCGATTCAAACGGCTGGCCTGATCCTGGGTGCGTGGTGGGCCTATCATGTGCTTGGTTGGGGAGGGTATTGGGGCTGGGACCCCGTAGAGAACGCGGCGCTGTTGCCCTGGTTGACGGCGACGGCTTTCCTGCATTCAACGATGGTCCAGGAACGGCGCGGCATGCTCAAAGTCTGGAACCTCGTATTGGTGGTGGCCTCGTTTACGCTGGCGATCTTCGGCACCTTTGAGGTACGCAGCGGTATCATCAGTTCGGTGCATTCGTTCGCCTATTCTGATATTGGTGTATATTTCCTGGTATTTCTCGTCATCATCGTTGTCTTCAGTACCGGGCTTTTCCTGTACCGTTTGCCTAAACTACGTCCCGAGCAAGAGTTTGACTCGGTAGTCTCGCGTGAAGGCATCTTTCTGCTCAACAACCTGTTACTGGTGGGCATCGCCTTCGCCACGCTCTGGGGAACGATTTTCCCGCTCATCTCGGCCGCCCTACGCCGTGAGACCATGACCGTTGGGCCACCATTCTACGAGTCCGTCAATGGCCCGATTTTTATCGTGCTGATACTTGCCATGGGCGTTGGGCCGCTGCTGGCCTGGCGGCGCACTTCCAATCGCGCCTTATGGCATAATCTAGCCATACCCGCGCTCGCCGCAGCTCTCTGTGCCGCCGTGCTGCCGCTGGCCGGGGTGCGCGACATCTGGGCGAATGTTGGCTTTGCCGTCTGCGCATTTACCGCCGGGGCCATTTTCTATGAACTCTGGCGTGGCATGCTCGTGCGCCATCGACACGGTGAGGCATATCCGCTGGCGCTGTATATGCTCATCAAGCGCTACCGCCAGCGCTATGGAGGCTATATCGTGCACCTTGGCCTGGTGATGCTGGCCGTGGGCGTGATAGGTTCGCACTTCTTCCAGGTGCAGCAGGTTAACACGCTCAAAGCCGGTCAGCAGATGCATGTTGCCGGCTATACGCTGAAGTATATTGGCAATATCGAAGAGACCGGCCCGGGAACCGATACCGTAAGATCCATTGTGCAGGTCTGGCAAGATAACCAGTATCAAGGCTTTATCTATCCTGGACGCATCTTCTACCAGAGCTTTGGCAATCAGCCGGCGAGCCTGATCTCCATCACGACCTTTGGGCTGACCGATGTGTATGTCCTGCTTGCCGACTGGAACGGTGCTTCCCAGGCGACGATTCGTGTGTTTATCAACCCGCTGACATCGCTTGTGTGGTACGGAGGAGCGCTGATGCTGATTGGTGGAGTCGTCTGCTGGTGGCCAGAGCGGCGCAGGAAAGGCATACAGGTCAATAGTGAGATGCCCGGCATACCAGGTATGGCCACCCCGCTTAGCCCTCCAGCTACAACGGTCAAGCAAGTCGAGAAACAGGTGGGGCTAGATGACAAGGAGATCGTGGTATGAAGCAGAGGCGTCCCCTGTTGATAGGGCTGGCCGTCGTGGCGATCGTGGGAGCGATCTGGTGCTCTATCTTTCTGCGCAACCCACCACAGCAGACGCTTGATCAGCGTGTGCAGCATGTCGGGTCCCAATTGAAGTGCCCTGTCTGCCAGGGCGAATCGGTCGCCGATTCCCCTTCTGCTATAGCGCAAGAGATGCGGGGTATTATTCACCAGCAACTGCAATCCGGCATGTCGGAACAAGCCGTGATTCAATATTTCCAGGCTCGCTATGGAGATCAGATTGTCTGGTCTCCACAATGGCAGGGTTTTTCCCTGCTGGCGTGGCTGGTGCCGATCGGCCTGTTGCTTGGAGGGTTGATACTGATGTTCTTTGTCCTGCGCGACTGGCGAAGCTCGACTCCCGTGGAAGGCACGACCACCGTTGCAGCGGAACTTACGAATATAGACCAGGCTGATTTATCCCGGTACCGTGCGCTGCTCGAACAGGAACTCGCCGACGAAGATCCATTGTTCGCAGGACCATCGGGTGGAACGGATGGAAGCTAATGCAATTCGTACTATCTCTCCTTATTGCGCTCGTGCTGGGTATTTCGGCTCTTGCCTTTGTGCTCTACCCCTTCTATCGCCGTACGTCGGCAAAGCCTGAAAAGCAAAAGAACATTGCCCTCTTCCCCTGGATTGAAGAAAGAACGCCAGAAACTGCTAACGGCCACGGGAACGGTGCAGGAAGTGCGGAGCACAGCGCTGTGGCGAGCGAGGGCGAGCAGGCAGCGCGGACTGCCCTGTATGAAATTGAGCTCGATTACCAGCTTGGTAATATTTCTGAGAGCGATTATCGCAAGCTGCGCGAGAGATACCTCCAGCGCGCACTGGTAGCTCTGAAGTCGCGCTATGATCGTGAGCAAGAGCTTGACGATGTGATCGAGGTGCAGTTGCAGAAAATGAAAGAGCATAATGACAGCGTGGAATAAGTGGCAAAAAGCGAAACAATTGCTCAAGTGTATAACTGGAATAAGCACAGTCGCGCTGCTCCTCTTTGTATGCTTCTCCCTGCCAGCTCACGCTGCTGGCAATACAGGACGTATCTACGGGCAATTGCTGGATGGCAGTAACAAAAACGCGCCAGTTGTGGGAGAGCATGTGACGCTGCAGATGGCTCAAGGTGACAATGCCAGGGATGTAAGCAGTGCCATTACGGATGCTCGCGGCTCTTTTTCCTTCGCCAATCTCGCCACCGGCAAATCGATCAGCTATGCTGTGTACAGCCGCTACCAGGGAGCGCAGTATACTTCTGTCATCATCTCATTGGATACGAAACCTGCGCAGCAACTCAACCTCACGGTGTACCAGGCGACGAAAAGTACCGCGAATATAGCCATCGTACGGGCCACCATCTTGTTACATAAGCCTGACGCGCAAAAAGGTATCATTCCTGTCTCGGAGCTATTCATCTTCAGAAACCTGGAAAGCCATACCTATGTCGGCTCGTTCGCTGCCAGCAACGGCAAACCGAATGCGCTGCGTTTCTCGCTGCCGCATACGGCAAGCAAGGTATCGCTCGGCAAGGGTTTTGAAGGTTATAACGCCATCCAGGTGGATACCGGCTTCGCCTCCGATGCCGCCGTTCCGCCGGGCGACTCCCAGTTTGCCTTCACGTTTGATATGCCTTATAGCGCGTCGGAGTATGATTTTGACTATACAGCGGTCTATCCCACCGTCCTGCTGACCTTCCTGGCGCCGCCGCAGATACAAGCCAGTTCCGATATACTCTCAAGCCAGGGACCGATTACCTCTGGCCAGCAAACCTATAACCTGTTACAGGCAAAGGCATTGCTCGCCGGAAAGGAGGTTCATGTACAGCTTGCCGGCCTGCCGACGCCCTCACTTGTCCCAGATGCGCCTGCTTCTACCACCTCTAATCCAGGAATGCCCTGGCTTGTGATTGTGCTGCTGATCATGGCTGCCATACTCTCTATTACAGGAGTGATCTATCGCTCCGTGCGCCGCCAGACGGCGTCGCTGTCCAAAAAGCCGGCTGGGAAGACGAGGACAAAACAGCCGGTACAGGTACAGCGCCAGCAGAAAGCTGCCCCGGTAAAGCAGGGCAATAAAACAGGGACGAGCGAGCAGGCACTTTTACAGGAATTGCTGGAGCTTGATAAAACGTACGAAGCTGGTAAGATAAAGAAGGCTGTGTACCAGGAGCGCCGGACAAAGCTCAAAGCCCAACTGCGCGCGCTGATGAGCGAAAAGGTGACGCCATGAGTAGGGGCCGCACTCAGTGCCCAATTCATTGCGCCTCCCTGGAAAGCCGGCGCATATCTCAATTGTTGAGCGATGAAAATTAAAGTGGATACACCTTTGCTGGAGATAGCGGGCCTGAAGAAGAGCTTCGACCTCAAGAGTGTCTTGCGCGGCATCGACCTTGTAGTAGAGAGTGGCGAGCGCATGGCACTGATGGGCGCCAACGGCGCGGGGAAAACGACGCTCTTGCGTATCCTGGCGTGTTTGACAGAGCCGAGCAGTGGCAGCGCTCGTATTGATGGATGGGACATTGTGCGCGACGCCCAGCAGGTGAGACGCCTTGTGGGCTTCGTTGCGCACCAACCATATCTCTATGACGAACTGACTGCGTTGGAGAACCTGCTTTTCTTTGGGAAGATGTACGCGGTAAAGGATGCCAGGGAGCGCACAGAGTACCTGTTGCGCAAGGTAGGATTGGAGAAGCGGGTCAGGGAGCGCGCCGGCGTGCTGTCACGAGGACAGGTGCAGCGGTTATCCCTGGCAAGGGCGTTGTTGCACGCTCCGCGATTGCTGCTATTGGACGAGCCCGATACGGGACTTGACGAGGAGGGGCACAGGCTGATCGAGGATGTGCTGGCGGAACATAGTGTACAGGGAGGAGCAGTTCTTTTCACGACCCACCAGCTCGAACGCGCCATGAAACTGGGCGACAGCCTGGTTATGCTGGGCAAGGGACGTCTTGTCTTTCAAGAGAAAACAGCGGGTTTAGAGTTGGAGAGGATGCGGCAGGAATATCAAGAGGTTTTTAGATGATCTTTTTTGAGCAGGTAATCGCCATCCTCTGGAAGGATATACGCTACGAACTGCGCAGCAAGCAGATGTGGGCAGGCATGGGCCTGTTCGCTCTACTCGTCCTGGTAATCTTCAATTTTGCCTTTGATCTGCGAGTAGACAACAAAGCCGCCGTAGCTCCCGGCGCTCTGTGGATATCCTTCGTCTTCGCCAGCATGTTAGGATTGGGCCGCACCATAGCGGCCGAGCGCGAAAAAGGTTCGATGGACCGCTTGCTGCTCTGTCCGGTGGATCGCAAAGCTATCTACCTTGCGAAACTGCTGGGAAATATGCTATTTATCGGAGTAGTAGAAATTGTCGCCCTGCCCATTTTCGCGGCCCTGTTCAATGTCCCGTTGTTACTCGGGCCGCTGCTGCCGATCGTATTGCTCGGAACGCTGGGGATCGCGGCGGTCGGTACCCTGTTCTCGGCGATGGCGGCGGCGACGAGGGCGCGCGAACTATTGTTACCGATCCTGGTCTTTCCGTTGATTGTCCCGATCGTCATCGCCGCGGTGCGCGCGACGGGAACCTTGATGGTGCCTGTGTCGAACGAACCGCCGTGGTTAGGGCTGATGGTGGCATTTGATGTGATTTTTCTGAGCATCTCCATGCTCACCTTTCAATATATCGTAGAAGAGTAATTCGTAGGGACATCTCATGAGATGCCTATGCACTCATAGGAGTAATACATATTATGGCATTAGCCAGGCAGGACACCAATGTTAAGCGCCGCGATGCCAGCGCGAGCACGCCCGGACAGGCGGGACGTTTTCCTATAGTCTCTATGGTACTGCTAGCGCTGACCTTTATCGGCATGATGATCTCAATCTGGATGATCTTTCTCTACGCACCGACCGATGCTATCGAGGGGGATGCGCAGCGCATCTTCTATTTCCACTTGCCATCGGCTATCATCGGGATGCTCTCCCTTGGCATAGTGGCCCTGGGCGGTATCATGTATCTCTGGAAGAAAGATGAACGCTGGGATTGGGTCGCGCGTGCGGCAGCGGAACTGGGTACAGTGTTTCTCACCTTCGCTTTGATCACCGGCTCTATCTGGGGACGGACGACATGGGGTACGTGGTGGACGTGGGATGCGCGTCTGACCACGACCCTGATCCTCTGGTTTATCTATATCGGCTATCTCATGTTGCGCAGCTACATGGGCCGCACCCCAGCCAGCGCGCGAGCCGGCGCGGTGCTGGCGATCATTGGTCTCATCGATGTTCCCATCATCTATGAGTCTGTGAACTGGTGGCGCACATTGCATCCCCAGGCGGTGCTGCCCCTTGGCTCTTCGCCGCAGTTGCCGCCTGAGATGCTGCTCACACTGATGGTTGCGCTTATCACTTTTACGCTGCTCTTCAGTTTCCTGATGGTGCAGCTGTATCAACTGGAGAAAATGCAAACGCTGGCCCAGCAGTTGCGGGCAAGCGTGGAATAAGATAGAAAAGGATGAATGACCTATGCAAGGAATAACGTATCTTGTAGCGGCCTACGCTATCATCTGGGTCGGGCTACTGGCTTACCTGGGTGTCGTTATGCTGCGCATTCGCGGCGTGCGCACCGAACTTGCCGCTGTTAAAGAACTGGTGCGAGAACAACAGGAAAAGAGTTCATGACTGCTACAGAAGAAACGAACAACGTTGCTACTACAGAGAGAGCAGGTAATACAGGGAAGGAACGCTCAACCTCTCGTTACATCGCCGTGCTCGCGTCGGGTGACCTCCTGGCCTTTCTGGCCTTCTCGGCCATCGGACGTGGCAGCCATGGTGAGGCAACCGGTCTGGCCGCTATACCAGCGGTTATCATGACCGCGGCGCCGTTTGCTATCGCCTGGTTTATCGTCTCTCCCTTTGTCGGTGTTTACCGCAGGGAGCTGGTGGCCAATCCGCGCAAAATGGCGATACGTACATTTATCGCGTGGGTGCTCTCCTGGCCTGTAGCGATGGCATTGCGCGGCATCTTTGTGGATCATGCTGTTCCGCCGTTTACGTTTGCTCTGATTGCGTTGTTTGTCAATGCTGCTTTCTTGTTGCTCTGGCGCTGGCCGTACGCGTTGAATAACAGTATAAAGAAGCGGAGTTGATATATTTCTGTACCTGCTGCTCTCAAACGGGGAGCGGTGGTACTATTAGCGGGGTGCGCTGGAGAGTTTCCGCAATTTTGAAATGAGTATGTATAATGAGTATGTGTAGAGAATACCAGTACATGCAAAAAACCTTTGATTTTACCGTTATGGGAGGTAAAAAGGCAAAGGGCAAAAAGTAGCGCGTTGGCCTTTTGCTGTGGAGGATTACACGATGGCTGATCAGAAGCGTCCTCCTCAAGAAGAGGAACAGGCAAAAAAATCCGTGGAGCTTGAGAAAAAGCTGCGCAAGAGTGAAAAACGCTTGCAGGAACAGCTGCAGGAAGCCCGGAAGACACAGGCTAAGGCGCAGGAGCGTTTCAAACGAGCGGAGGCACGAGTGCAAAAACGTGCAGCTCGTGTGCAGCGCCTGGAAGAGCGTTTAGCAGTCGTTCGTCAACAACAGGCTGGAAGTGCAAACCCACAACAACCAGCAGCGGCGGATGCATCCGGTGACGTGTCCGGTGAGGGAGCGGCTCTAGCGGCTGATCCAGGCAAGGGATCCTCCAACGCCTCTGCCCCACAAGGGGATGCGGTTGGACAGGCAAGGGAGGCACATGCGGCCGCCCAGGCGGCTGAGATGGCTGCGCGCCAGGCTTCTGAACGAGCGGTTGAGGTCTCTTCTCGCCTGGGGCAACCGGGTTCGGGTCGGCACCTGGAGCAGGAACCGGGGGAGAGTCAGTTGGAGGTTGACAGGGCAAGCATGGAAGCGTTGGAGGCCGAGCGCGTCACACAGGATGCGGGAAGTCTTGTCGCAGAACGGGCCGTCGAGGTTATAGAAGAGGAAGAGGAACTCGTGTCGGAGGTTGCGGCAATGATGATCGCGGACGTGGCTGCTGCCGCGGCTGCTGAGGCGGAGGCGTTGGCGGAAGCCAGTAGTGTGCGCACACGTGAGGCGCATTATGCTGCTCTGCAGGCTGACCAGGTGCTGGAAGAGGTACGTGCCGCTATCGCCAGCGGCGCTTTGAGTGAAGAAGATGCCGATAGGTACCTGCAAAGTGCTGAACGCGAGGCTACGCGCGCTCACGCGCTGCTGGCGGATGCCGAAGCCGCGGAAGAGCGGGCGCTGAACATGGCCATGAATGCTGAGGCTGAGGCGGAAGTTGCTGAAGGCATGGCCTTTGCCGCCAAAGACCAGGCTGAAGAAGGATTTGGAGAACTTCCGGTCTCTACACAACCTCTCACCAACGGTAATGAAGAGCGCCTGGATACCTCGCCGGTGGAAAAGGGAGCGCAGCTGGACGACGATGATGAGCTAGACGATACAGAGGAATTGCCGGCGATTACTAAGCGGGAGAGCGAGTAATCATCACGCATGTGCGCGCAGTACGGGAAGCTTCCTTTCCCTCCGCCTACCTGCATATATACGAGACGGAGGTGGCGCGGCGCTGGTTCGCACTCCCTCCCGGCATGCGCTTACCGTTGAGCAATGGCGATACCTGCCAACTCCTATTCCCCGGGCACCCTGGCAGTGCCGCGGGACCAGATGTACTCGACGCCGTCTTACGCTTCCCCTGGAATGACGTGCCCTGCGCCGGCGCCATCGAATTCCATGTGCGGGCCAGTGACTGGTATACGCACCAGCACCACAGCGACGCCCGTTATACAAGTGTGATCCTGCACGTGGTCTTGATTTGTGACCATCCATCTTCCGCCCGGAACCTGGATGGGAGAGCTATCCCCATGTGCTCACTCAATGATTTCGCGCCACCACGTAAAACCTATCTCGCCGCAGCATGGCCATGCCAACAGGTCATGCCACAACTGGACGCGCAGGAGTGCAGCCGTATACTGATGCAGGCGGGTTTACTGCGTTTTGAGCAGAAGACACACGCCTTTGTGGAACTCCTGCACAAGAGTTATCCTCGCGGCGCATTCAGCGCCTATGATCTATGCTTGATTACCGCGCTGGCCGAAGGGCTTGGCTATGGACGCGATCGCGCATTTTTTCGGGCCGCCGGACAGCGTTTGCTCGGCCTGGAAAGCGGCCTGCCGGAGCCGCTGGGACGTACCTTCGATCCGCCACCGCTGGATAGGGGTCGTTTGCACGTATTACGCAGGCTTGTAGAGCAGTGGCGCGTGCGCAGCGCCTGGCATACGCTGAGGGAGATCGTGAGCGCTACAACAGTTCAAAAGGGATCCGAGATGGATGCGGTAGTGTGCAGCGAACTCGATGAGCTGCCGCACGTGGGCAAGCAAACCCCTGGAAAAGTGAAACAGGCAAGTGATCGTTTGCACCGGTTGCGCACCGTATTTCAAGACCTGGGAACGGCCAGGGCGGATATTCTGATCTGTAACGTCGTGCTGCCCTTCGCCATGGCCGTAGCCTTGATAGAGCATGATACGATGCTTGCTGAACAGGCACAGGCACTCTATACTGAGCATCCAGGGCTCTCCTCGAATCGCATTACCCGCGCGATGTGTGACCAGCTGCAGTTGAAGCGGGAACCAGGGAGGGCCTGTGAGCAGCAGGGGCTGCAACATATTTACCAGCAAACCTGCAGGGAGAAACGCTGTGAACTGTGTATGGTGGGAGAGAGAAAGTTATGACGCAAGAACCAGGGAGTGAGCAAGGGGGAGAGCGAGAGGGTGAACGGCTGGCGCGTTTCCTGGCTCATGCGGGCGTCGCTTCGCGTCGCCATGCCGAAGAACTGATAGCAGGGGGCCGCGTGCAGATCAATGGAGTGACCGTGACTGCGCAGGGCACGCGCATCGATCCCGCACGTGACACGGTGAGTGTTGATGGTAAAGCGGTAGTGGCAGCGAGCAAACATGTCTACCTGGCGCTGCATAAACCGGTGGGCTATGTCAGTACAGCCAGGGACCCGCAGGGCCGGCCCACGGTGCTTGATCTCCTGCCCGTGGAAGTGCGTCGCTTGCGCGTCTATCCCGTGGGGCGGCTGGATATCGACACCAGCGGTCTGCTGCTGCTGACCAACGATGGGGATTTTGCCCTCCGCCTCTCGCACCCGCGCTACGCGATGGAGAAGCAGTATCATGTCCTTGTGCAGGGTTGCCCGGAGGAGACGACACTGGAAGCGCTGCGCAAGGGCGTGGAGATCAGAGAGGACAATGGAGCGATACGTCGAACGGCCCCCGCGCAAGCGCATCGTTTTCGGCGAGTGGGGGCCGATTGCTGGCTGGAACTGAAGATCCACGAGGGGCGGAAACGCCAGGTACGGCGCATGTTGGCCGCGGTCGGGCACCGGGTGCTGCAATTGCAGCGGGTGGGGGTGGGCCCGCTCCCGTTGGGAGACCTGGGAGAGGGCAAGTGGCGATATTTAAGCGAGGAGGAGGTGGAGGCGTTAAGAAAGGACCCACCATTCCCGTAGGGGCGGGGACCCTTGTGGTCGCCCGCGCTGGGGAGGAGCCAGGTGTCGATCCTGCACGGGGAGGTTTGTTTGAAACGAGGAGGGAAGCGGAATGGTCTCGTAG
>CATPCK010000773.1 GCA_955652655.1 uncultured Ktedonobacteraceae bacterium
AGAACGCGATGTCTTATCCTTACCATTGACTCGCCCTCAACGCTCGATATATTTGCTCGTCGATGGGCGTAGGACAATCTCTGACCTCTCCCGCTGTACAAGGAAAAGCATGCAAGAGATAGAACGACTACTTAGCGAATTACGCGAACAAGGCCTGATCTCTATCTGACTGTTTTTTCAGAACCGCTCAGGCTGCCATCGTTATCGCTGGTAATAGTTCTCGCAATTGCTCAAACCAGTTTGTCCCAAAGAGTCTGCGCGGAATACGGATGACACCCTGTTGAACTCGAGCCTCGTTACGGAAACGACGATAGAGAGCAATACGGTTGGGCACTATCGTACGTTTCACTGTCAGTACCAGTTCATTGTCCTTCAAAGAAATGGCCTCGAAACCTAAAGCTGCTGCCTCCACTTTAAGTCGCACCATTGCCAACAGATTTTGTGCCGGAAGCGGCGGCGCCCCGAATCTGTCATTCAATTCTGCGCTCATTGCATCCACCTGCTCTGGACGACTCAGGTTAGCTAAACGTTGATAGAAATTCACCTTCAGCGTGCGATCCCCTATGTACTCATCTGGTAGATACGAGTCAAGCGGAAGGTCAACCGACGCGCTTGCTGTAACCGTTTCGACCTGTTTCCCCTGCAACTCCTGCACTGCCTCCGCCAGCAACTTACAATAGAGATCGAAACCAACAGAGTTCATGAAACCCGACTGTTCCGCGCCCAGCAGGTTTCCCGCCCCCCGGATCTCGAGATCTTTCATGGCGATCCGAAAGCCCGCCCCCAGTTCAGTGGCCTCGAAAATGGCGCGCAACCGCTTTTCTTGAATTGGTGTCAGTTTCGCGTCCTTATTGTAGAGAAAGTATGAATAGGCCTGCTGTGTTGCCCGGCCAACACGGCCTCGCAATTGGTAGAGTTGCGCCAGGCCAAAGTAAGCCGCGTTATTCACAATGATCGTATTGGCGTTGGGAATATCCAGGCCGTTCTCAATGATAGTTGTGGAAATCAGCACATCAAATTCGCCGCTTGAAAAATCCATCATCACCCGTTCCAATTGATCCTCGGCCATCTGTCCATGCCCAACCACGAAACGCGCCTCCGGCACCAGTCGCTGCAGCTTTTGCGCAATCACCTGGATCCCTTGTACCCGGTTATGGACAAAGAATACCTGCCCTCCCCGGTCAATCTCTCGGAGAATCACTTCACGAATCAGACCTTCATCGTATTCTCGAATATTCGTACGAATAGGCAATCGCTCCTGCGGTGCCGTCTCTATAACGCTCATATCGCGCAAGTTAACCAGAGACATATGTAATGTGCGCGGAATAGGCGTCGCCGTCATCGTCAGAACATCGATTTCATAGCGCAACTGCTTTAACCGTTCCTTGTGTACCACTCCAAAGCGCTGCTCTTCGTCGACAACGAGCAATCCAAGATTGAGGAAGACCACATCTTTCTGCAGCAGGCGATGGGTACCAATAATAATATCCACCTTCCCTAACGCCAGGTCCTCCAATACCTGCTTCTGCTCTTTCTCGGAACGGAAGCGGCTGAGCAACTCCACACGCACTGGAAAGGCCTTCAGTCGCTCTTTGAACGTATTGAAGTGTTGCAGGGCCAGGATCGTTGTAGGCACGAGTATCGCTACCTGTCGTTGATCAAGCACAGCCTTGAAGGCAGCGCGCAGTGCCACCTCTGTTTTGCCGTAGCCCACATCGCCACAGACCAGGCGGTCCATCGGACGTGGCCGCTCCATATCGGCCTTGACCTCTTCAATGGCCCGCATCTGGTCCGGTGTCTCTTCATATGGGAAAGCATCTTCAAGTTCTTGCAGCCAGGGCTGCTCGGAATCAGGTGAGAAGGCAAACCCCTTGGAAGCCTCTCGCTCGCTATAAAGACGTAAAAGTTCTCTCGCAATGTCCTGAACGCTCTCCTTGACCTTCGACTTGGCGCGCGTCCACTCGGTCGTCCCCAACTTACTCAGACCGGGAATAGTTTCCCCCATGCTGACGTAGCGTGTGACACGATCAAGCTGGTCGGTCGGGATATACAATTTGTCGGTGCCTGCATATTGAATAAGCAGGTATTCGCGTTCAAACCCCGTCATATTCAACTTGACCAGCCCCTCGAAACGCCCTATCCCGTGCTCCTGGTGTACGACATAATCACCGGGATTGACCTCGGCGAGAAATGATGAAGGGGTAACCGGCTTGCGCCGTAGCGCATTGCGCCTCCTTGACCAGCCAAAAATTTCCGTATCGGTGTAGACAGATAACGCCAGCGACCGTGACTGCCAACCCTCTACCAGCTGTCCCTGGATCAGTGTGACCGTACTCGCATCTGGAGGTGCCTGAATATTGGTTCCTGGGCTCACATGTATCGTTTCGTCGCGGAGTATAGATTCATCGCTCAATACCTCGGCCATACGCCGCGCCTGTGCCGTCACGATGACCACCCGCTCGCGATTTTTCAGTGCCTTGCGGCAGTCCAGCACAAAGGCCCGTAGACGCCCTCCATACGCATTGGCGCTGCTATA
>CATPCK010000774.1 GCA_955652655.1 uncultured Ktedonobacteraceae bacterium
AGTTGCGTTTGCAGCGATTGCGCCTGATTTTTGAGTTTGATAACACCCAGTAATGCATCTTGAACGCGCTGTGCATCGCTGGCAAAGATCGTGATACCATTGCTATCCCGCTCTAGTCTGGCGGTCAGGTTGTTGGTACGCTGCCGCGCTTCCTGCGTCTGGAGATGTGCTTTCTGATACGCGCTTCTGTTGCTCTCCAGCGCCAATCTTGACTGGTCAAGTTCGGCAAAGATTTTCTCCAGGCCACTATTTGGAAAGATCTTACGTAACTGTGTCTGCCGCTCCTGTATCTCTGCTAACTGCTCTTCATAATGTGTTATGCCCTGAGTTAGCGTGCGCAGTTCGTCGTCGAGTTGCGTTCGTTTCCTTGTGATTTCTTCGAGTTCGCGCTGCCGCACCCGCAAGCGCGTCGTTTTACCGATGCAACTGGCACTTCCGCCGCCTGCCCGGCCAGTAAGTAATCCATGTGTCCAGCTGCCGTCGTTGTTGAAACGAACCCTTGCTTGCATGTCGCTTGTGTTGACTGGAAAACCGTTCTCTCCAAGCGCTGTCATAATAGTTGCGGCGATTGGTTCCCAATCCAGGCTGTTTCCATCTGGCGAGGAATTGACCGAGGCATCGAAGCGTAAGCCGTAGAAGTTGGATGCACCGTGACCATCTGTCCGTTGCACCTCTTGTGGCGTAGCGATCAATCGCTGGCTCTCGCTGTTTGTCATCATTCCCTCGATATCGAGGCGGCAATCGCTCAGACCTTCAGCAGCCAGCAGCGCGTCAGTGGCACTTGCTTGCTCTGGCGCTACAACGAGTGCATCCAGCAGGCCCGCATCCTCTAACATGTATTCGATACGTCCAGCTTCCTCGCGCTCGCAATCGATCTCAGGTATAAAGTCAAGCAGCATGTAAAGGGGGAGGGCGATGATCCCTTGCTCTGCAAGCTTCGCACGGGCAGTGGTGTGCCGGGGCGAGCGTAAAGGTGTGAACTCCGGTTCGGCCAGCTTTTGCTCGTAGAGCGTTCTGACTTCTTCGATCTCACGTATCTTTCCGCCTTGTGTCACCTGTAACTCGTTCAGTTTCGCCTGCCCCTGGTTTGCTTCCTGCATAAACTGGGTTTCAAGTTCGTCAATCGCCTGGCGGTAGTGCTCCAGTATAAAGGTACATTCCTCGACCACGCGACCGGGTAAGGCGTCATCATCTACCACGTCGCCCATGTCGCCTCGCAGCAGCATTGTTTCCTGCAGTTGCTGCAAGGACTCCTGCGACGTGAACCTCTCCAGGGCGTTGTTGAGCATGAGCACGGCTTCGTTGAAGCGATCCTCGACAGACTGAAAACGATTGCGCGAGAGATCTAATTCCTGAAAGCGCGTCGCTTCCAGATTTCGCGCATGCTGTACAGTTGCTTCCAGCTTCTCGCGCTGTCGATGCAATTCTTCAAGGTGGCGCAGCCACTCAATACGCTCTTCTGACATCGCTCCCGGCAGAGATTTGATAACCAGTGGCACTTCTGGTGCGTTAGAAGCTTCGGAAGTGATGCTGCTGATCTGGCGAAGCGCTTCTTCTAATTGGAAGGCCGCGACTTCCCAATAGCTTTCCTCCCTGGCCAGAGTGCCCAATTCCCGCAGATGTGCAACGCTCTCGGCCTTCATAATGTTAAAGCGTGCCATTTGGCGTTCCAGCCGCTCGATGCTTGCTTGTTTCGCTTGACGCGCAGCCTCCAGGCTCTTTTGCTGCTCCTGCGCCTGTCCCTGTGTCTCGCGAATGCGCTCGCGCGCTGCCGTCAGTTGTTTTGCGACTTGCAGTCCCTCGCTCGTCTCCAGCACCTTGATCTGGCTGTTTACCTGATAGTGCTCTGCCTGCAGCGTTTGTGTGCGTTCTTCTGCTCCCTTGCGCTCATTGTCCGCCGTGTTCAGGTCTCTCCGCAGCCTCGTCACCCGGCTTTGCACGCTATCCTCTGCCAGTTGCGTGCCAGTATATTCACAGGCTGCCAGTTGCGCTCAACTCAGGGCAAGATTCTGTTGTGCCTGGTGGAGGCGTTCAGCAGCGCTATAAGCCTCCTGGATGCGTTCTTTTTCGGCCTGGATAGCATCGATACGTTCAATAGTACCTATTACATGGGAAGTTGTTTCGCCAGAAATTTTGCGCAATGATTGTTTGAGATAGTCGTGTACGCGCGAAAAACTCAGTTCACTGCTCAGGTTTGGACGACGTAATACCAGCAGCAGGTTAATAAGTTTCTGAAAATCTTTGACATCATCAAAACCAAACAGGTAGCGTGCCACCTGGCGTTCATACTCAGCCTGGGTATCACAAATAAATCCGTGTCCCTCTAATTGTTGTTTAAATCGAGCATGGTCAAAGGCGCGTTTATCATGCTTACTGCCGGTTTCATAGACGGTCTGAAGTTCGTGTCCCAGGCGGGAGCCATCGGTAATGATAAAACGCAGTGGCCGTATGCGGTCGCTGGCATTCACATTCCCTGCAAGGCTGATGCCGATCGTCAGGAAGCGCGTCTTTTCGCGCTCTCCATTCTCCCACCGCTGGCGAAATTCCGGTGCAATGGGAGGATTATCCGCGTCGCACCACTCGAATTCCAGCGCGATATAGGAAGTGCGCCGTTCGTGGCTATAGGGTGTGGCCGATTCGCTGCCGCCAAGCACATAGTACTC
>CATPCK010000775.1 GCA_955652655.1 uncultured Ktedonobacteraceae bacterium
AAGCTCATGGATGTGTAGCGGCAGTTACCGGATATGGTTCTTCCTTTTGCAGTGTTATTGTAGCCGAACATATCTGGGGTACCCAATTTCATCCAGAAAAGAGCGGACCTATGGGTCTGCAATTGCTGAGAAATTTTGTAATGTGGGTGGACCAATGATAATTCTCCCGGCGATTGATATCAAAGATGGAGAGTGCGTGCGCCTCTATCAAGGGGACTATGGCAAGGTCACTACCTACGATACCGATCCGGTGAGGGTAGCACAACGCTGGCAAGAGGCTGGTGCAAGCTGGTTGCATGTCGTTGACCTGGATGGAGCAGTCAACGGCTACCCTGTCAATGTGGAACTCATTGGGCGCATACGCGCGGCTACGTCCTTGAGGATCGAAGTTGGAGGAGGCATGCGAACGCTTCCACATATTGAGCAGGTGCTTGACCTCGGTATAGAGCGTATTGTACTCGGTACAGTGGCATTGACCGATCGTGCACTCATTGAGGAGGCACAGCGTCGTTGGGGGGAACGAATTGCCGTTGGCCTGGATGCGCGTGATGGCCGGGTAGCCACGCAGGGCTGGCGCGAAACCTCCAGTACTCTGGCAACATCTCTGGCAAGAGAATTGCGCATGCTTGGCGTTCGACGTTTTATTTATACTGATATCGCGCGCGATGGTGTCTTGAAGGGACCGAACCTGGAGGCATTGTCAGAGATGCAGAGAGTGATTACTGAACCTCTCGAGGGCTCTCCTGATGCAACTTATCCAATATCTGCATTAATTGCCTCTGGAGGCATCAGCGCAATGGATGATCTTCATGCTATCGCTGGATTAGGAGTTGAGGGGGCGATTGTTGGCAGGGCGATCTATACGGGAGACGTAGCCCTGGCATCGGCAATTCAGGAGATAGAGAGAGGAGGTAATTAGAAATCCATCACTGCAACGCCGCTGGCGCGGCTAGCAAAACTCAGCAGCGATGAAAGGAGGTGGTTAGAGACATGTTGACCAAGCGCATTATCCCTTGTCTTGATGTGACGGCAGGTCGTGTAGTCAAAGGGATTCATTTTGAGAATCTGCGTGATGCTGGAAACCCTGTGGAACTTGCAGCGTACTATAATAGAGAAGGTGCGGATGAACTCGTTTTTCTAGATATCACTGCGACTTATGAGAACCGGGCGACTATGCTTGATGTTGTGCGCAAAACAGCTGAGGAGGTGTTCATCCCTGTAACCGTTGGTGGAGGAATTCGCAGCGTCGAAGATATTCGCGCAACACTGGGAGCGGGGGCCGATAAAACTTCGCTTAATACAGCTGCGGTCCTGTCTCCCGAACTGTTACGTGCCGGGGCCGAGCAATTCGGAGCGCAGTGTATCGTACTCGCTATCGATGCTCGTCGCAATCCTTTACTACCCAGCAATTACGAAGTATATATCCATGGTGGTCGTACCCCTACCGGGATGGATGTATTAGAGTGGGCACAACGGGGTATTGATCTCGGGGCTGGAGAAATCCTGTTGACGAGCATGGATCGAGATGGGACGCAAAAAGGGTACGACCTTACACTTACTGCGCTGGTCTCTACAAATGTTCCGGTACCCGTAATAGCCTCGGGAGGTGTTGGCAAGCCTGAACATCTGTATGAGGGCTTGATCACGGGCGGTGCTGGCGCGGTATTAGCTGCATCGATTTTCCATTTTGGCCAGCAGCGGATTAGTGATATAAAGCGTTATTTGCAAGCAAGGGGGGTGTTAGTGCGACCATGCTGAAATTCGATCGACAGGGATTACTGCCAGCCGTGATTCAAGATGATGCTACGGGAGAGGTGCTCATGGTAGCATTTATGAATGAAGAGGCACTTTCGCTGACCCGGGAGACAGGGTATACCCACTTTTTCAGCCGCTCACGGAATACCATCTGGCGCAAGGGAGAGCAGTCGGGTAATGTGCAGGAAGTACGGGATATTTTCGTAAATTGTGAAGAGACCAGCCTTTTGATAAAGGTTGTCCAGCATGGCAGTGCGGCATGCCATACTGGCTATCGAAGTTGTTACTATCGTCGTCTGTTGCCAGATGATGGCTATGAGATTGTAGCTGAGCGCGTTTTTGATCCAGAGATTGTTTATGGATCAAAGCGAGCAAAATCCCATGATGGAGGTGCATTTCCTATAGCCATCGACTATGCTCGCATAGAAGAGCAGCAAAAGTTAGAGAGTGAACTGCGTCAATTGTATGGAGTGTACCAGTATCTACGTGATAATGATATGAGTGAAGAGTCAAACACTTCGCGTTTGCTACAGGAGCGCAGTCATGGTTACCTGGTGGCACGCTTAGCCGACGAGTTACAGGAACTGGACGAAGTACAAAGTGGAGAGCACTTACACAGCGGCAGGGCAGATGATACGATCCTGGAGGGAAGCCAGGTTGGTTATTGGCTCATGTTGCTGGCTGCTACAGACAATTTGCGCTACGACGATTTTATGCCACATGCCTCAATATTGAGCGGCTACCATGAGCATTACAGTGAGAGCAAGGCTATGGAGCAGCGTCAAGATTGTTTGAACTTACTCTCGGCTCATCAGCCAACAACGCTTGTCCAGGGGCTCCATCTTGGGTTTGCGCTGATTGGCCGGGCCTGCGCCGACGCCGGCATTAGTCCTCTGGCCCCCACTGAGTACGATCTGGAGCAGATGCGAAGGAAGGGGCTTGTGCGGTAGGGCTGATGGGTGGAGATGAATTATTACCAGAACAAACGAGGATACAAAATACCGAGCCTGGACACCCAGGCTCGGTATTTTGTATCCTCGTTTGCAAAAATCTACATTTTAGAGTTTCCCCAGCACTACCTCGACCGTGTATCCTTCAAGCTTTTTCATTGAGATAGGCGAGATCGTTTCACGATAAACCTCATTGAAAGAAGGCTTGTCTTTCTGATCGATGGAGATGAGCAGGTTGTCGGCGAGCGTTTCTGACGCGATAATACTACCGTAATCCCGGAGTACCTGTGCCAGCTCTATGCTTGTATAGAGTGCCAGACCGATATGATCCTCAATGCTGAAGTTGGCTTTCTTACGCATATCCTGCACAAAGTGGGTCAGATCTCGCACCAGGCCTTCTTCGCGTAATTGTGGCGTGATCGTCGTTTCCAGCGCGACGATATAACCCCGCTCCTCGGCTGTAACAAAGCCCTGGCGTGCAGTAGCAACGACCTCTACCTCATCAGAGGTCAGCTCGACTTGTTGACCATCGATGGTAAAATTGAGTGTGCCGGTTTCGACAAGCAGTTTTGCGGCCTCCTGAGCGCCGTGAGGATCAAGCGCTTTGAACCTTTTCAGGATTTTCTGCACCAAATGACCAAATTTTGGTCCCAGTACTTTGACTTGCGGCTTCAGCGTATATGACAACATATCGCTATCATCGCTGATTAACTGAAGGCTTTTAATATTTAACTCTTCGAGTACCTGTTCACTCAGGCGATCCAGAGCCTCTTCCTCGGCGACGCTGGGGACACGGACATAGAGCGCATTGAGGGGCTGGCGAACCCTGATCTGGGCTTTCTCGCGTGCAGAGCGACCTAAACCAACGATACGCATGACAAGGTGGGTCTCGTTCGTCAAACGCTCATCAAGAAGATCCTCATTCACCTGCGGCAAGTCACAGAGATGCACGCTCAACGGGGCTTTGTCGTTCACGCTGCGTACCAGGTTCTGGTAGAGCTCTTCCGTCATGAATGGCATGAAGGGAGAGAGTAGGGTGACAAGCGTTGTTAAGCACTCATAGAGCGTCAGATACGCTGCCGTTTTATCGCTGTCCAGCTCAGGTTTCCAGATGCGTTCGCGGCTGCGGCGCAAGTACCAATTGGAGAGATCATCCAGGAATTCCTGAATTGCCGCGGTTGGTTTTACCGTGTCATAGTGTTCCAGACCCTCCGTGACTTCTCTAATCGTCATCTGCAGTTCAGAGAGGATCCAGCGATCCAGTTCGCTGCGCTCTGCCACGGGGATCTGGTGCTGAGTCGGATCAAAGCGATCGATATTGGCATAGCTGACAAAAAAGCTATAGACATTCCAGATTTTATCCAGTGTCCGGCGTACCAGCATCCATTTTTCGCTTAATCGAACAGGCAGACCGGTCTGTGCTGACTTCTCCATATCCTCATCCGTGGGGATACGGGGGAAGTTAAGGTTTTGTTCTGGTACGTGGTTGGCAAAAAGCCAGCGCATGGTATCAGAGCCAACCCGTTCAGCCGCTTCGTCGAAGACAATCATATTGCCCTTAGACTTGTGCATGGGTGTACCATCTTCAGCCACGAGTGTCGCATAGCCGAAGAGGGTCTTGAATGGTGCTGTGTCCTCTAAAACGGTACTCATTACCAGCATCGAATAGAACCAGTTTCTGAACTGGCCCGGGAACGACTCAGTCACAAAGTCCGCTGGGAACCACTGCTGCCAGTAACGATGATCGGTGAGATAGTGTAGCGTAGAGAAGGGCACGATACCAGCATCAAGCCAGGGATTCCCGACATCCTTGATACGTGGGACCTCTGCATTACACTTTCTGCAGCGGATTTTGACCGCATCGACCCATGATCGGTGTGGCGAATGACCTTCGAATTCTTCCCAGCCGGAAACAGCCAACTCTTTCAGTTCATCCTTACTGCCGACGACCTCGAAGCTGCCACATTGTGGGCAGTCGTAGATAGGCAGAGCCAGTCCCCAGTAGCGTTTCTTGGAGATCATCCAATCGTCCATATTGCGCAGCCAGTCCAATTCGCGCTCAAGGCCAAAACCCGGTATCCAGTTGATCTGGCGTACGACATCCATGATCTCGTAACGAAGCTGCTCCATAGAGATGAACCACTCATCAACGAGGCGGAAGATCAGCTCGGTTTTACAGCGCCAGCACGTTGGGTAGCGGTGCTTATAGTTCTGCGGGCGATAGAGTAGCCCTTTTTGTACCAGATTTTCAGCGATCTGCTGTCCAACGTCAGCCGCGTGTTGCCCTGTGAGCCAGTCATAGCCGTCAGTATAGACGCCGAACTCATCAACTGGAGCCACTACGGAGAGGTTAAATTCTTTTGAAAGAGCAAAGTCCTCGCGGCCACAACCGGGAGCGATATGGACGATGCCAGTTCCTTCAGTTGCGCTGACCTCCTTCCAAGGCACAACGGTGTGGACAACGCCTTGTTCTGCTGGCAACTCATCGAATGGGCCGCGATAGCTCCAACCCAGCATTTCACTGCCTTTCAGCGTCTGTACGACGTGGTAGTCTCCTTTGTCACGCCCCTTAAGCGCTTTCAGCACCGGGAGGAGTTCCTGTGCCAGGTAATAATACTCGCCATCCTGTTCTACTTTGATGTAGGGCAAGTCAGGATGTACTGCTGCTGCGACGTTGGCTGCCAGCGTCCAAGGCGTGGTCGTCCATACGAGCAGGTATTCACCAGGATGGTCAACTAATGGAAAGCGCACATAGAGGCTCAGGTGGCTCGTTTCCTTGTAACCTTCTGATTCCATTTCCATATTTGAGATGCCGGTGGCACAGCGCGGACACCAGGGCATGACATCTCGTCCCTTGTAGAGCAACCCTCTTTCGTAACATTTTTTCAGGAAAAACCAGATGGTATAGTTATTTTCATCAGACAGGGTATAATAATCATTGCCCCAATCCATCCAGTAACCCAGGCGAATCGACTGTTCTATCTGGCGTTTAGCAAAAGTGAAGACTCGCTCTTTACACCGTTGTACAAACTCATCGATACCGTAGGCTTCGATATCGCGCTTCGTCTGCATGCCAAGTTCCTTCTCGACTTCGACCTCAACCCACAGCCCCTGGCAATCGAAGCCATTCTGATAGCGTTGCTTGTATCCTTGCATAGTTTTAAAACGCTGATATAAATCCTTATAGGCTCGTCCCCAGGCATGATGGACCCCCATAGGATTATTTGCGGTTATAGGACCATCCAGGAACGAATATTGTTTGTCACTGCTCTCATTGCGGTGCAGGTACTTTTGAAGGACGCCCTGATCGTCCCACCACTTCTGGATGGTCATTTCTAGAACCGGGTAGTCAACGCGATCTGCTGCAGTTACTGCTCGGAACACACTTGATTTCACTGACACTTCTGCCTCCTCTGCTCTGTATGAGTGGCTTTTTCTGCTGGCTTATTCTTTCATATACCATGGTCTCAATTGTTCTAATCGGTTAGCATAATTTCTAAGCGCTTATTGATCTTCCCTTTATTTTCGGTCTTTGTAATTGTGATACCGCCTACTTCTTTCGTATGACCGAGATGTGTGCCACCATCTGCTTGCAAGTCGAGCCCGACGATTTCTACGATGCGTACTTCCTCGATCTCTGGTGGAAGTAGGTTAATTTTAGTGCGTATCAGGTCGGGAATAGCGAACGCCTTTTCTCGTGGTAACTTGTACACTTTGATCGGGTAGTCTGCTTGCACCGCCTCATTAATTTTCTGCTCAATATAGGCGATACGCTCTTTATTCAGGTTTTCCATAGCGAAATCCATTCTCGCCCGGTCTGGATACATCTGCCCTCCCGTCACCTGCACGCCAAACTCCCGCCATATAGTGCCACAGAGAATATGGAGCGCTGTATGGGTGCGCATCATTTTGTAGCGAAAATCCCAGTCTATTGTCCCGACGACTTCCGTACCTATGGGTGGTGGCGTGCAACTGAGCGTATGCCAGACAACGTCATCACGCTTATTCATGGCAATCACATTTGCTTGAACTTGATAGTCATTCCAAGAGATGGTGCCATGATCCGCCATCTGGCCGCCTCCACCAGGGAAAAAGACGGTGGCGTCCAGTGCGACCTCGTCCCCTTCAACGGCGACAACTTTTGCACTGCATTCGTAGGTAAAACTATTTTCGTGGTAGAGCAATTTTGTTTTCATATCGACTGACGCTCTCCTGGTTCAATAAAAAAACCTCTCGCCCAACATACATAGGGACGAGAGGAACTCCCGCGGTACCACCCTTATTAGCCACAATCTCAGGATGTGTGAGATAGATATGGCTCACTTGGTTTAGCTGTAACTCCCCAATTGAGAGGATCCATACAGCCCTTCATGATAACGGGAAGGCCCCGGCCAGGTCTACTATGTTATTTCGGCTAGCGGCTCTGGAATGATTTTCGGCTCACGATCCCGACCTGGTTACACCATCCCCAGGCTCTCTGTGACAGGATATAGTGACCTACTCGTTCCTTCATTGCCTATAAGTATTGGTGACGTGCTTTTACTTTGTCTTTTCTATAAGACGATCAAGCAAAGAATATGTGAAGAATACCAAAGTTATGATACCATAGGAGGTGATAAAATACAACTATGTAAACTTGTTTAAGCAATTTCCAAAGGAACTATAATGCGCGACCTGGATACTTTTTATGGACCAAATGCAGGCTATGTCCTGGAACTGTATGAGCGATATCTCCAAGATCCAGCTAATGTCGATACTGCTACACGAGCCATTTTTGATACATGGTCACAGGAGAACCAATCCACACGTGCTGAAGATAAAGAGAGGACAAATGGTACCGCACCTTTTCAGGTCTCTCAGGTCGTTGCCGCTTCAGCACTTGCGCATGCCATTCGCGCCCAGGGACATCTCGGCGCTCATCTCGACCCACTGGGAACAGAACCTCTGGGCGATCCCGCTCTTCTTCCTGAGTCCCATGGGATAACCGAGGAAGAACTTTCACTGCTTCCCCCAGTGGTGGTTGGAGGGCATGCTACCGAGGGAGCACGTAACGCTCTTGAAGCGGTTACCAATCTGCGCTCTATGTACTCTGGCACAATCAGTTATGAATTTGACCAGGTGAAAAGCCCGATTGAGCGCTCCTGGCTGCGGGACGCAGTAGGACTGCGCCTGTTTCATGAAACGCAGGGGCCAGTGGCAAGTCGCAGGCTGCTTCACAGGCTCACGCAGGTTGAGGTATTCGAGCGTTTTTTGCACCAGACCTATCCCGGGCAGAAACGCTTCTCACTGGAGGGGACAGACACACTTGTACCTATGCTGGACGAAATTATACTAGGGGCAATCGAGTCTGGAAGCCGCAAGGTCATCATCGGTATGGCTCACAGAGGGCGCCTCAATGTCCTGGCTCATGTACTCGGGAAGTCATATACGGCCATCCTCTCTGAATTTGGACATGCCAAACACGAGGAGGGCGTCCCCTTGACCGATACCTTTGGATTTGGCTGGACAGGTGACGTCAAATACCACCTGGGGGCAGAACACATGCTTGGTGAAGAAGCATCCGTAAGCCTTAAAGTGATACTGTCTCCTAATCCCAGTCACCTGGAGTTTGTCAATCCGGTCATCGAGGGTATGGCACGTGCTTCGCAAACGGTCTCCGATGTTGCTGGAGCACCTCTACAGGAGGTGGATCACGCCCTCCCTGTGCTCATTCATGGCGATGCAGCTTTTCCCGGTGAGGGGGTTGTAGCAGAAACTTTGAACCTGTGGCAGCTCCGTGGCTACTGGGTTGGTGGGACCATTCACATTATTGTGAACAACCAGCTTGGCTTTACAACTGAACCAGAAGATAGTCGATCCACGCAGTTCGCTAGCGACCTGGCAAAGGGCTTTGAAATCCCCATTATTCATGTCAATGCAGATGACCCTGATGCGTGCCTCACCGCGGTACGCCTGGGCCAGGCGTATCGAGACCACTTTCATAAAGATGTGTTGATTGACCTGGTGGGCTATCGTCGTTGGGGACACAACGAGGGCGATGAACCTTCGTTCACGCAGCCACGTATGTATGACATCGTCCGTTCGCATCCCACTGTGCGCGATCTTTACGCCCGCTACCTCATCGGGAAAGGAGTTGTTTCACAAGAAGAAGTGGACTCCATGGTGAAGGATGCATTTGCAGTCCTGGAACAGGCCAGGCGAGATGCCGATAGCGGCCTGGAACTTGAGGATGATGAGTCGGACGGGCTGAATGGCAACGATTATCATGATGGACGTGAGCGGGTGGCACAGGTATCTGCCGAGAGGTTGATCAATGATAATAATGAATTGCTCACCTGGCCGGAGGGATTCACACCCAACGTCAAACTGGTGCGTCTATTGCAGCGCCGGGCTACCACGCTTGGCCCAGAAGGTGGTATCGACTGGGGGCAAGCTGAGGCGTTGGCTTTTGCCTCAATACTCGCTGATGGCACGCCGATACGTATTACAGGTCAGGATGTTGAGCGCGGCACTTTTAGTCATCGCCACGCAGTACTGCATGATCAGCACAACGAAAGTTATGTCCCCTTGCAGCACCTTTCCTCGGCACGCGCATCATTCTCGATATACAATAGCCCTTTAAGTGAAGCCGCTCCACTTGGTTTCGAGTATGGCTATAGCGTGCATGCCCCGAACACACTAGTCTTGTGGGAAGCTCAGTTCGGAGATTTTGCGAATGCTGCCCAGGTCATAATCGATCAATTTATTGCTTCGGGACGAGCAAAATGGAAGCAGAAGTCTTCACTGGTACTTTTGCTGCCCCATGGTTACGAGGGGCAGGGGCCAGAGCACTCAAGTGCCCGGCTGGAGCGCTACCTGCAGCTATCAGCCCACAACAACTGGCGAGTAGCAAATTGCTCGACGGCCTCCCAGTACTTTCACCTGCTGCGGCAACAGGCATTTTACATGGTGCGTGATCCACGCCCACTGGTTATCATGACACCGAAAAGCCTACTTCGCCATACACTGGCGGCGTCCACTCTGACAGAACTGGCCGAGGGTACGTTCCAGCCGGTTATTAATGATACGAAGGCCCTGGCCCGATCCAGTGATATCAGAAGGGTTCTACTTTGTACGGGTAAAGTATCGATAGATCTCTTGTCCCATCCGAAACGGGCGGAGGCTGAGGACGTGGCTATTGTGCGCCTCGAACAGTTATATCCCTTCCCGGGAGAAGCGTTACAAATAGTCTTGTCAAGCTATCCACATTTGCAAGAGGTCGTATGGGTGCAAGAAGAGCCGCGCAATATGGGAGCATGGAGCTACCTCTCTCCACTACTTTCGACGCTTGTCGGCCACCAGGTCAGGGCAAGAGTGATTGCTCGACCTGAACGCGCCAGCCCTGCTTCAGGTTTTATGGATCTCTTCCTGGCTGAGCAGGAGCAGATTTTGACGCAGGCCTTTGGTTCATTTAGTAAAGAACGTGGAGGAAAGTATGTCCGTTGATATTCGCGTCCCATCATTAGGAGAATCCATCGTCGAAGCTACGATAGGGAAATGGCTGAAGCACGAGGGAGATACGGTCAATCAGGGTGAGGCTCTCGTCGAGTTGGAGACAGATAAAGTCAATATGGAAGTGAGCGCTGACCAGAGTGGAGTTCTGCAGAAGATCGTCAAGCAGGAGGGAGATACGGTGGCAGTGGGTGAGGTACTGGGAGTTATAGGTGAGAGTAGCCAGGCCCCTGCTGCGCCAACAGGAAATGGGCAGAAGATTCCCTCGGAGCAGTTACAATCTGAGCTGGTAACAAGTGAGAGGCAGAAGGCTCCCACAGGACAACTTCCAGCTGCAACGCAGGCAAGTGATGGACAGCGGCCGCCTTCTCCACTGGCACGTCGCATAGCCTCGGAATACAACGTCGACCTTTCACAGGTAAAGGGAACAAGTCCTCATGGGCGCGTGACCAAAGACGACGTGATTGGCTATATGGAACAACATGTACAGAATACAGCTCCTCCACAGCGCATTGCGCAACCGGACGAGGCTTCTGCACTTCTACCAGTTCGACCCAGAGCAACATCAGCTGACCAGGTAATCGTGGCACCACAGGTAGTGCCACGCGGACGTGAAGAACGTATACGGCTTTCGCGCAGACGGCAAACGATAGCCCAGCGCCTGGTGGAGGCCCAGCACACAGCAGCGATGCTCACGACATTCAACGAAATCGATTTGAGCGCTGTAATGGAGGTGCGAAGCCGGCGGAAAGATACTTTTAAAGAGCGCTACAATGTGTCACTGGGCTTCATGTCGTTCTTTACCAAAGCCGTAGTGGGCGCACTCAAAGCATTCCCCCGGCTGAATGCAGAGATCCAGGGGAACGAGATGGTGCTCAAACACTACTATGATATTGGTATAGCTGTTGGAGCCGAGGAGGGTCTCGTTGTACCCGTACTGCGCGATGCTGACCGCAAGAGCTTTGCGGAGATTGAGCAGG
>CATPCK010000776.1 GCA_955652655.1 uncultured Ktedonobacteraceae bacterium
GACCAGGAGCGTGGTCCCCCCCAATGCGGCGAAGTTTTTCCCGCCTCGAGAAGAGAAGCTGCATCTGTTGCTTTGATTGTCGTCGCCTTCAGGTGTTGAGGCTTCATCACAGCTCTAGTCTTTTGAATGCGGTATCGATATACGTGAGATAATAATCGGTATTGGTTAACTCTGCCAGTTCCTTCCGTGAAAGATATTCGGTGACCTGAGCATCATTGCTCAATGTTTCCAGGAAAGCTGGCCCAGCAATGGCACCAGTGCTGGCCATGCTCCACACTTTTTTTGCGTTTCGCTGCACCATCCTGTATGCCTCCTGGCGACCGACGCCCTTGTCGATGAGGGCCAGCAGAATCCTCTGTGAGAAAACGAGGCCGCCGGTCATGTTCAGGTTTGCCTGCATACGCTGTTCATCGACCTCCAGACCGTTGACAACGGTGGTAAAGGTGTGCAGCATATAGTGCAGTAATGTACACGCATCGGGGAGAATGATGCGTTCAGCGGAGGAGTGACTGATATCACGTTCATGCCAGAGGGCGACATTCTCCATTGCCGTGACGCTAAAGCCGCGCAACACGCGCGCGAGACCACAAATACGTTCGCACAGTTCAGGGTTGCGCTTATGCGGCATGGCGGAGGAGCCCTGTTGACCGGCGGCGAACGGCTCAAATGCCTCGCTCAACTCGGTGCGTTGCAGGTGGCGAATCTCCTGTGCCATCTTCTCCAGTGAACTACCCAGCAGCGCCAGGGTCGTGATAAAGTGGGCATGGCGATCGCGCTGGACGATCTGGCTGGAGACGGGCGCGACGCCCAGCCCCATTTCTTCACAGACAAATTCTTCGATCTGCGGTGGAATCGTCGCATGCGTTCCAACCGCGCCAGATATTTTGCCGACCGTGACTTGTTCAAGCGCTGCCGCGAGCCGTTGCTGTCCCCGCCGCAGCTCATCGACCCAGAGCGCCAGTTTCAGGCCAAAAGTTGTCGGTTCCGCGTGGATGCCATGTGTGCGTCCCACTATTAATGTATATTTATACTGAACAGCCGCCTGTGCTACCGTGTCAATCAGCGCTGTCAGCGCAGTGCTCAAAAGCACTCCAGCCTCTTTCAACTGGGCTGCCAGCGCTGTGTCGAGCACATCTGAGGAAGTCATACCAAGATGGATAAAGCGCCCTTCAGGCCCCAACTGCTCCTGGATGGAGCGCAGAAAAGAAATAACATCGTGGTGCGTTTCCTGCTCGATTTCCTGCATACGTTCAGTATTATAGCGGGCCTGGCGTATCTTTGCGATTGCCTCTTCTGGGATGACGCCTTCGCGGGCCCACGCTTCACAGACGAGTAGTTCTACGCGTAACCACATAGCTGTTTTATGGGATGCCGACCAGATACCTGCCATTTCCGGTAAAGAATATCGTTCGATCATGCTCGTATCTTCCTCGGTGTGATGCTCGACTGTATGTTACATAGTATGGCTGTAGTGTATCACACGAGGAAAGCTGTGAAAGCACATGCAGGTAAAAAGTGGCGACTCTATAATCAGTATGAATAGACCATTTCTCCTAGATACTGGATTCTATAACTTGTGATTTCGTATACTTGCTTGTATAATGTCCGCCTGATTGTTTTCTTTAGACAAGCCGACTTTTTTACCACCATGCGCCGTAACAGTGCGTCGCTTGATCTCGTACAGCAATATAATGTAGCTAGTGATGATAACGGGTTGGAACGTTTTATTACAGCCACTCGCCGTCAAAATTTCCTCGTGCCTCCGCGAGTGCACCGCGCCTTCCCATTGCTAGAGCTATAGGTGCGCTCATAGGGGAACAAGTTCGCTATGGCGGACTCCTTGTGTAAATCAAGCTAATACGTTGACCCCCTTAGAATGTTCCTTTGGAAAAAGGGAATTACTATGAGCACAAATCTACAACGTCTTGGAAAATACGAGCTACTGCTGCGGCTGAGCCGTAGCAACATCGGTGAAGTGTGGAAGGCTTATGATATGCAGGAGCGAAGCACTGTCGCTATCAAGTTTTTCCATGCCAATTTAAAGTCCGCCCCCGATTTTGCAAGTCGTTTCGCGCGTGAGGTTCAGACCATTGCTGCTTTGCGTCATCCCAACATCGTACAGATCCGCGAATTTGACGTGCTCCCTGCTCAAACGCAAGAAGATACACTTGCCCTTCTCGTCATGGATTATGTGGCAGAGGGGCAGTCTTTAGCTGATTACATTCGCAACACAGTGCGCGCTGGAAAGTTTCCTCAAGGAGCAGACCTCCTACACCTATTTACGGGAATCAGTATGGCCATCGATACCGCTCATCGAGCTGGCGTTATTCACGGGAATATCAAACCAGGCAATATATTACTTGAGAAACGCGACGTTTTACCTGGTAAATTTGGTGAGCCAATACTCACCGATTTTGGCCTCTCCAGGCTGCTGGGTTCTTCGATAAGTGCGCAGGCTCACAGTTCGCTCGAGGCGACGCACTACATCTCCCCAGAGCAGGCGAGAGGAAATCCAGCCAACGAGCGGAGCGACATTTACTCTTTAGGAATCATTCTCTACGAGATGTGCACCGGGGTACTCCCTTTTCAAGGGAACAGGCCTGTTTCTCTCATGATGCAGCACATCAGTGCCTCTCCCACCCCTCCCGCCTTCGTCAACCCCAGTATCCATCCATTAC
>CATPCK010000777.1 GCA_955652655.1 uncultured Ktedonobacteraceae bacterium
CTACAATGTTCTTAGGTTTGCCACAGATTATACGACCTGATGGACTGTATCGAAGCCAGCAGCGCTTTGGGATGTACAGGTGGCACATCATGGACCCTATTCGCTTCGAGGAAGATCTCAGGGTAACAATACAGGCACTCGGTTGGCGAAGTGGTGAACGTTACTTACCTCTGCAAGATGATATTGCTTCAACAGGAATTTGGTATCAAAGTGAACCGCATGCTCCATTTATATCATCAGTACACGTAGATATGCTAGAAAATATCTAAAAATCACTTAGGCAAGGTTCAAATGAACGTAACAGGTCCTCATCAACAGAAAGGTCCAGCCCTGTCATCCTGAGCGCAGCGAAGGGGTGACACGGGGGACTGTTCAACCTGTCACGGACGATTCGTCCAAATTGAATCTTACCTAAAAGCTTTTAGGTGACTTTTAGATATTTTCTAGCATATCTACGTGTACTAATGATATGAATGGAGTATGCGGTTCACTTTGATACCAAAATGCTGTTGAAGCAATATCATCTTGCAGAGGTAAGTAACGTTCACTACTTCGCCAACCGAGTGCCTGTATTGTTACCCTGATATCTTCCTCGAAGCGAATAGGATCCATAATGTGCCACCTGTACATCCCAAAGCGCTGCTGGCTTCGATACAGTCCATCAGGTCGTATAATCTGTGGCAAACCTAAGAACATTGTAGAGTACATCCCGTATGTACCTTGCGGATGCTCGAAATTCCAGGCTCCGCCAAAGTAGTCCTCTGTGCCTGTACCGCAGATTGTGGGAAACTCACTATCTCCATCCAGATAAAATTTTACTTCTCCTTCGCCCCACCATCCATTGCTATTGACTTGCCAGGCCAGGTAAGTTCCTACAAAGTGTCCCTTGCCTTCTACCCCATCCAGTATCGTGTGGACTTGCTTGTAAGGAAGGGGATTGCTTCTATGCCATTGAGCATGAAAATAAGCCATATCCTCAGCAACCTCAGTGAGAACGTAGTCGATCTGGTAGTATAACACAACTTCTTGTTCGCCAAGATTCTCTATTGTCAGGTGAGCACTCTTGCGAAAGGGCATTTCCCAGTATGAGTTCATACCTCCGGCCGGATTCACTGCAATAGGCAATGAGTTAATATTGCAACGCTCACACCATCCATTCGCAAAAAAATCTCCGTAAGGAGCCTCTATTGAAGGACTCTCTTCTTCATCCCAGTATGCGCGTAAAATAAGCCTACGCCAATGTTTTGGAAAGGTAGTCGTCCATATGTGTACAATAGCCCCTGGCCCTTGAATAGTAGCCAGCGCGAAGGTGCTTTTTGGTGGGATGATAATAGAAGGAGATACTTTCCATCCTTGACCAAGATCACGAGCGCAATTTTTTCCTGTTCCCTCAGTTGCCATACCTCCCTTTCCTTTTTCACCACTAAAGTTTTCAGCGCTAATTGAACGCGATTTAGCATGAGACAGACGCGATAAATTACCTAGCCCCATACCCAGGCCATTAAAACTGTCGTCAGTCACTGTCAGCTTCTCCTTTCATCATTCGTTCAAGTGATTCTTGAGATATTAAATTATCCAGCGCCCTGTCAAAAATTGCAGCAACATAAATGAGAGTATCGATACCGACAGCACGAGGTAGTACAGATTGAACCACTGCTTTTTGCCAAGCGCAGCCAGCACGATAAAAGCGGGGAAAACTTCTAACATATAGCGCGAGAATGCCGCCAGAGGTATGCTTCCGCTTCCATCCGTAGAGAAGATCACGCTGTAGATATAGATCAACACCGCATAGATACCATAGACCCAGTACGCCCTTGGAAACTTCCACGGCCCAACGAAGCACAGAACTACCAGCGCTAAAATAAACAGGCACGCGCTAAGATCCAGCACATTATGGATGGAGTCGAAGCTTAGCACATGGCGATTTTGAATGACCATAAACGAGTTGATCAACCCTCTCCATGGAGCATGAAGATGGCGGCTCCAGACCACCTGCGCGTGAGAAAAGGAGAGCGGGTCGTGAAATTTGTAGTAGCAATACAACGCGAATATTCCGATACCGGCGGGAATGCCAAGACTGCTGATGGCAGCAAAGCGAACTTTTTTGATGCTGAATTGGCGCTGCCGGAGATATTCGTAGCAGAATGGCAGGAACAGTACGATCCCCGCTGAACGTGTCAAACTCGCCAGCAATCCAAAAAGACCCGCCAGCCACCAATTCTCACGACGCATATGATAGAAACTGAGCAAGGTAAGCAAGAGAAAAAGTGACTCGTTGTACGCTGCCACTAAGAAAAAGGCTGTCGGAAACACCGAAAGATAGAGGACAGCACGAAATGCCCGTTCCGCGTCGAAATCTTCTTGCACGAGGCGGTAAAGAACCACGAGCATACCCAGGCCAGCCAGGTTTGAGATTATCAGGCCTGCGATGAAAGGATCATGAGTAAGAAACGCTCCTCCTCTTTCAAGCAGAGGGAAAAGCGGAAAGAAGGCTGTTCTCCAGGCGGCATCGTACCCATTGCTGGCAATGGCCGTAAAATGACCGCTATCCCAACGAAACCACGCAAGCCACAATGTAGAGATACGTAAGGTTTTGGTTGAGAAATTCCCAATGATAAACAGCGCAGATAAATAGGTCAGGATCAGAAAAGCCAGGTGGAGAGAGATATAAATAGGCAATATCTGCCTGAAGGCATTAAACCATTTTGACCACGCTGACCGGGAAGTCTTCTTCTCCTGAAGCGCAACTGCAGCCTCGTCCATAGAATCCATCGCAGTGGAGGGAGCGACATCCAGGGTCGTCTGGTTTTCTTTAAAATGTTCCATGGGTGAATCCATAAGTGTTCCTATAGGTATCAACTACTTCTCTCTGACATAGGACGCTCTATCATTTAATTGAGTAACAACACTATAGGCATTGAGTATACGATGTAGTTGCTTCTCATGGAGGATGAAGATGAGGATGTGTTTCGGATGTTTGTTCCCATCGGACACTTACAATCTGCTTGATTATCGTGTATACTTTTTTCAAACTTCAAAGCGTGTAGTTACCTCTTAGTTATCTCTCTGTAGCAGGAACTGTAAGGATGCAGGAAGCCAGTTTATAAGCGTGTGCAACAAGTGATGGGAGATCCATCATGATTTGTTTGATATGCGGGGGTACGGGGGGAGCAAGGCTGGCTTGCGGCATCAACTATACCTATGATCCAGCGGCACTCACATATATCTGTAACGTCGGAGACAACATTCGACTTTACGGTCTGACTATTTGTCCCGACATAGACTCAGTTATCTACTACCTGTCCGGCATTGCCGACTACGACAGGGGATGGGGACTGCATTCGGAAAGCTTCAATTTCCTCGAACGCTCGCGTCTCTTTTACCCGGATGCCTGGTTCGGCCTGGGGGATAGAGACCTGGCTACCCATGTATGGCGCAGCGAACTACTTCGCCATGGTTGGAGCCTGACAGAGGTCACCGCGCAAGAGGCTCATCTGTGCGGAATCCGGTCTCGCATAATACCTGCAACTGATGCCTGGGTAGAAACGCGGATTGAACTCGCAGATCTGGCATCCGCAAAAGATGCCACTACATTTCATTATGAAGAATACTTTATTCGACTGAGATGTGAGCCACACGCCCACCGCATTCATTATGTAGGAATAGAAAATGCCGAACCGGCACCCGGAGTAC
>CATPCK010000778.1 GCA_955652655.1 uncultured Ktedonobacteraceae bacterium
AGTCATGGCAGGCTGGCTATTGTTCAACATGCTGCCGAACTGCTCCACAGTAACCTGAAAGAAGTGTGCCAACCGTGCCAGTTGCGACTCGCTCAGGCTCACCAGTTCGATAGCGCCAGATTCAAATTTTTTCCATACATCGACACTAAGTCTCAACCCTCTAGCTGCGCTCACCATCGTCAGACCGCGTTGCGCGCGCAATTGTTGCAGACTGGCCGCCACCGCTTGCCTATCAAAAACCCTCTCCAAAGCTGCCTGGCTGGCACGCTGGGTCAGAGGTAACATTGAGTTCTCCGTCGTGTCGGTATCATCCAAAGTAGTGGCATGGTAGGCGGCAATAAAATCGATTAACGCCGCCTGCGCCTCTGGATGATCTCGCAGCAGTGTTACCTGTGTCTCTATATCACCCTTCTCTTTGGCAGTAATCCACGCCATTTTTAATTGTTGTAACTCGCTAGTGTTCATGCTCTTGATGCCTTTCTCTTCCCTGAACTACGACTTCGCCTGTGTTCCCTGTATAGTGGTAATGCGCTCTCTGTCGATGCATTCCCGCAAGTAACTTCGTGCCCGTTCATAGCGCAGCCGGACTGTACGCTCGGTGCGCTTACAGACCAGGGCGATATCATCCCATTTCATTCCATCGATTGCCCGCAAAACCATTATCATGCGATCCAGCGGATCAGTCAGATACGTGAGAATACGCTGGCTTTCATCCACCGCGTGCAAGCGCTCAAATTGATCATGCGGATCAGCGACATCCGCTGACAACGATGCGCCTTCATCGTCGGCAGGAGACGGGCGCAGTGGCTCGATCAATGCGCGTGGCACATGTTGCGGGCGGCCTGATGGGCGTCCATCTTTGTCGCGCCGGTAGTGCAGCCCCTCCTGTCGTAGCACTCTGGTAAACTCATCGGCACACAGGCAGCGTAAATAATGGATAAAATTTTGCGTCATAAATATTTCTGTGGGATCCATCGCTTCACGCAACAGGTGCTCATTCATATTGGCGATTGCCTCTTCGCGTAATTCAGGTCGGTGCCGCAGTCCGTGAGTCCGCCGCTGGAACTCGAAAGCGCAGCGCTCCAGAAGTGCTTCGCAAAGTATACGCACACCGCCAGTGTTGCCCTCCGCCTGTCGTGCGCGAATATTCAGCACCAGGTCAATGTCGCTTATCTCGTATCGTCCCTCGGGTGTTCGACGCCGTAGACGCTCCTTCAGAGCGGGTTCATCCAGATCAATCATCTTTTCACGCTCCCAACGCGTTATTTCGTCCTGTTCGTCGCTCTTACTAATAATATCTTTCTCTCACGCAAAAAACGGAAATGAGGTTTACTTTACCCTACTCAGCATAGCAGAATTTGCCTCCGCTGAAAAGCAGGGTGCAGGATGTGGGTGTATGAGCTTTTTCATACACCCCAAAGTGTCTCCCCGAGCACACACTTTTCGTGATAAGATAAACAACAAAGAGGAGGATGTATGTTATATGGAACAAGAAAAAGTGGAACAAGAAAAAGAGCAACCACGCCAGGTACAGGCACACGTAAGCCTTCCACGCTTCAACTGGCCAACATCCAAACCTGGCCCCTTCGCCACACCGCCATCTCCCGGAGAGAAACCAATGCCAAGCAGAACGGATCAGATGGTAGAGATTGGCTACAATCAGGAAACGGGCACCCCCATTACCGACCACCCGTTACGCTCGATGCCAGAAGAAGCGCTGAAAGGCAGAACAGCCTTTGATCAACAAGAGACCGCGCTAGATGCATTGAAAAAGCGCAAAAGAAAGTAAATGCCTCCATTGTCGCGGGGTTCTCAGAAATCCCTTTCTGGGAAAAAGCAATACATGCTGTTAGCATAGGGATACAACGTACCTATGCTAACAGCATTCTTTATTCCTTCTCATACTATGCCAATAGCACGTATCATCTAAAAAGAACGATCAAAACACTCTTATGATGAAAGGAACAATCATGAAACTCTTGATTCTCGGCGGCACCGTCTTTTTGGGCCGCCACATCGTCGAGGCAGCATTAACGCGCGAGCATGAAATCACCCTTTTCAATAGAGGGCAGCACAACCCCGACCTGTTTCCCAATGTAGAAAAACTGCGGGGCGACCGCAATACCGATTTGTCCGCTTTAGAGGGTCGGCACTGGGATGCAGCCATTGATACCAGTGGCTTCGTTCCTCGGGTCGTCAAAGCTTCAGCACAGGCGCTGGCACAATCAGTCAGGCATTACACATTTATCTCCAGCATCTCCGTCTTCGCTGATTTTACTAAGCCAGCTATAGACGAAAACTCACCCTTAGCGAAACTGGCGGACGAACGTGTGGAAGAGGTCACCAATGAAACCTACGGCGCGTTGAAGGCGCTCTGTGAACAGGCAGCCGAAAAGGCTATGCCCGGTCGCGTCCTCGTCGTTCGCCCCGGCCTCATCGTCGGCCCTGATGACCCTACCGATCGCTTCACCTACTGGCCATACCGTGTCTCCCAGGGAGGAGAAATGCTGGTACCAGGGCGACCAGATCAGCAGATACAGTTTATTGATGTGCGCGACCTGGCGAAATGGATTGTGCGCATGGTTGAAGAGGGTAAAACGGGTGCCTATAATGCCACGGGACCCGATTACAAACTCACGATGGGGAAATTCCTTGAGGAGTGCAAAGCGGCGACCGGCAGTGATGCTCGTTTCACGTGGGTTGGTGATTCGTTTGTGCCCGAAGATGAGGCGAATTTTCAGCCCTGGGCGCCCGACGAATATATCGGCTTCAGTACCGTCAACTGCAGCAAAGCTTTTGCCGCCGGCCTGACGTTCCGCTCTCCTGGAGAGACTGCGCGCGATACCCTCTCGTGGAAGACTGCCAGTCCTTCAAGCAATGAAATGTGTTCAGGCTTGAAGCCGCAACAGGAAAAAGCGCTGCTGGCAAAATGGCATCAACATTCTTCGCAATGAGAGGAAACAAACGCAGCAAAGAAGGCTCCTGGAGCCCGTGTATTGTAGGGGCGACCCTGGCGGTCGCCCAGGATCCTCTCCGCTGCGCCTCCTACGTACGAGAACGACACCTGATACTGGCAACGAAACGACATATGCTTCAAAAAGGGCAATCAAATGACAGCCAGATACAGGGGCTTAC